>VGWZ01000185.1 GCA_016873595.1 Nitrospira sp. | reverse complement strand
CACAAATTTCAATGAAAGCTATCAAATATAATGTTCTCTGGTATAATAGGTTTCGTTTAAAGGTTATTCCAATAACCTACTTTTTAATTAGGTTAACGGAACACCTAAGTCCGTCATTCCTGCGAAAGCAGGAATCCAGTATTTCGTCTGTTTTTCTGGATTCCCGTTTACACGGGAATGACATTTTCATGCAGGATTCAGGTTAATATATTTTTTGTGCAGTCTGTATTTATGATATTGAAGGAGGCAAACGTGAGGAAAAGTTCAATAATAACAATATTATTTTTTTTATTTCTCATACTACCACATCATTCTTATGCTGAAAAGATAAAGGTTATCGCGAGCATTGTGCCACTTGCTGACTTTGCAAGACAAGTTGGAGGTGACAGGATTGATGTCCAGTTGCTTCTTCCCCCAGGAGCAAGTCCACATACGTATGAACCAACACCAAAGGCTATAAGGGAGATTAATGATGCTAAAGTATTTATCAAGATAGGTGCAGGGCTTGAGAACTGGGCAGAGAAAATAATAACAGCATCCGGGAACAAAGGACTCATTATCGTTGATTCATCAAAAGGGATACAATTAATAAGAGATATTCATTCTCATCACTCATCACCGGGTTCACGTGCTGATCCTCATATATGGCTTGATCCCGTGATTGCAAGCGATATTGTGACAAAGATAGAGAAAGCACTGATTGAAGCTGACCCTGAGAATGCCAGGATTTATGAAAAGAACGCATTGCTGTACAGAGAAAAACTTTCTCAACTTGATAAAGAGATTTCTGATAAAATCAAGACATTCAAGATAAAGGAATATATCACATTCCATCCGGCATGGAATTATTTCTCAAAAAGATACGGTCTCAGAGTTGCCGGTGTAATCGAGGAGTTACCTGGAAAAGAGCCGAGTCCAAAACATGTCGCACGGATTGTGAGAGAAGTTAAACGCATAGGGAGCAAGGTTATTTTTGCCGAACCTCAGTTTAATCCTAAGATTGCCGAGGCTATCGCAAGAGAAAGCGGAGCAAGGGTTTTATTACTTGATCCCATTGGTGGACAGGAGGGCAGGGAGACATACGTAAAAATGATGAGATATAACATCTCTGTTATAGAAAGCGTAATGAAATAAGCAAAAAGAGCAGGTGAGATTGGATACTTTTAGAAGAGGGAATATCAAATGAAAGCAATTGAGATAAATAATCTAAATGTAAACTTCAACGGCAAAGATGTCTTAAAAGACATAACCCTCTCGCTGGATGAAGGCAGGTTTATTGGAATAGTAGGTCCTAATGGTGGTGGTAAGACAACACTTCTGAGAATAATACTCGGGCTTATAAAGCCTTTGTCAGGGCAAATATATGTGTTTGGAAAACTTCCTGAAGAAATTTTAAGGGCAGGTAACATATTTGGTTATCTCCCTCAAATTTTAAAGGTTGAACCAAATTTTCCTGTAAGGGTAATAGATGTGGTTATGATGGGAAGATATGGGAAGATCGGCATGTTGAGATGGCCCGGAGGAAAGGACGTAGAGAAGTCAATGGAATGTCTTTCAATGATGGGAGTTGCAGCTCTTAAAGATATGCTTTACGGTCAGCTCTCAGGAGGTCAGCAGCAGAGAGTATCCATTGCAAGAGCCCTTGCAGGTGAACCGAGAATATTGATCCTTGATGAACCCAGTACAGGAATAGATGTAGTGGGACAGGAAGACTTCTATCACCTTCTGAAGGGTCTCCAGAAGAAATTTAATCTCACTGTCATTATGGCATCACATGATATCGGAGCTATCACAACCTATGTGGATGAGATCGCATGTCTGAATCATACATTTCATTACCAGGGGAATCCACTTGGTGCATTGGATGAAAAAGTGATGACAAACCTCTATGGGAAAAATGTAGATGTATTGATGCATACAGATATCTGCGATAAGTGTGAACGTCTCAGGAGAGAGTAAGAAAAGCACATGATCGAAATCTTAAGCTCTTCATTCATGCAAAAGGCCTTATTTGTCGGTGTTATTGTCAGTTTTGTATCAGGACTGGTCTCAGTGTTTGTAGTACTCCGCAAAATGTCTTTTATTGGTGCAGGGATATCTCATGCAGCATTTGGTGGTGTCGCAATTGGTTTTTTCACAGGACTGAATCCTGTTATTACAGCCATCTTTTATTGTATTGCTGTTGCACTCGGGATAGAAGTGGTGAGCAGAAAAGGAAAGATCTCGGAAGATGCTTCTATAGGAATATTTTTTGCGAGTTCAATGGCACTCGGTATAGTACTTATAAGTCTCTCTAAAGAATATACTGTTGACCTTTTTGGATACCTTTTTGGAAATATTTTAGCGATTACCAATGGAGAAGTCCTTCTCTCATTGTTTACCGCGGTTTTAGTGATTGTGGGTATGCTGCTTTTTCTCAAAGAAATATTTCTTATCACCTATAATGAGGAGATCGCACGTGTGAGCGGTATATCTGTGAAGGCCATTAATATTTTGTTCTTAGTAGTCCTTTCTGTGTCCATTGTTATTTCTATGAAGATTGTTGGTATCATCCTCATATCAGCCCTTCTTGTCATACCAGGAGCAACGGCGCAATTATTTGCGAGGAACCTCTACTCGATGATTTTCATCTCATGTGGAATTGCAATGCTTTCTACAATTTCAGGTCTTTTCCTCTCCTATGAGTTTGATATTGCGCCTGGGGGGAGCATAGTCCTGACTGCTGCTGCACTTTTCTTCGCTGCGTTATTCCTTAAAAGAAGGTAATGATTGGGGTAGATACCAAGGCTTCCTCATAGTAATGAACTCCCTTAGGCAGAAAATAATTAAAAAGATTCAGAGAATAGGCACTGTCTCTTTCAAAACCTTTATGGAGATGGCTCTCTATGAACCTGACTCAGGGTATTACACCTCACAGAAGACAAAGATTGGAAGAGAAGGTGATTACTATACAAGCTCACATCTCCATCCTGTATACGGCGCAATGATTGGAAAGCAGATTGAAGAGATGTGGGAAATAATGAAAAGACCATCTGATTTCTCTATTGTTGAGATGGGTGCAGGGGTTGGATACCTATGCAAAGATATGCTCGATTATTTAAAAAGGAAGAAAATGTTTGATTCATTGAATTATATAATTGTGGAAATTAATCCCGTGATGAGAGAAAATCAGAAGAATCTGCTCTCTGATTTTTCACATAAGGTGAAATGGGCCTCATCCCTCAAGGAACTTAATAGTATTAAGGGCTGTATCCTTTCTAATGAACTCTTAGATTCCTTTCCTGTACATCTTATAGAGATGGAGGATGAGATTAAGGAGGTCTTTGTTGGTGTAAAAGGAGAAGAGTTAATAGAGATAAAAGAAAAGCCGAGTGATGAGATATTCGCTTATCTCAAGGAATTTTCTATTGAGCTTACAAAAGGCTACAGGACTGAGATAAATCTGAACATTAAGGAATGGCTTAAGGAAATTAATAATGTCTTGAAAGAAGGCTTCATTTTCACAATAGACTATGGTTATCCTGCCTGGGACTACTACAGTGAAGAGAGAAACAGAGGTACGTTGCTTTGTTATCACAGACATCAGGTAATTGAAGATCCATACCAAAATATCGGTGAGCAAGATATTACCGCACATGTGAATTTCTCGTCTGTAAAAAAATGGGGAGAAGGGCTTGGATTTAAAACCCTTGGCTTTTGCCCGCAGGGCACTTTTCTCATTGCCCTTGGTATTGATGAGATGATTCAAGAACGTTACGAAAACTCCACTGATTATCTCTTTGAGGTCGCAAAGATAAAGAGATTAATTTTACCAGGGACGATGGGAGAGACACATAAAATGATGATACAATATAAAGGAAATAATGATCCAAAGCTGAAAGGTTTTTCTTTAAAGAATCAGAAGGAGAAATTGTAATGGCATAAAAATCAAATTTAAAC
>VGWZ01000184.1 GCA_016873595.1 Nitrospira sp. | reverse complement strand
AAGCCAAACTTCTTAACGTGCGCTGCCCACTGGCTGTCATCAAAGAATGGGACAGATCTCCATATGCCTTCAACGATGATGGCAATCTTCAATTCATCAAGCAGAGGCTCCTCCTTCAGCCATTCGAGATAGTAGGTAAAAAGGAGGGCTATTTGAAGCCATAGTTGTCCGATATCAAAGAACCTAAGGTGCTCTGTATGCATCTCCCTGTCTTCACGCCAGATATTCCTCAGTGTCTCTTTGACTTCCTCGGATTCGATCTGGGCAAGCTCTCTCTTCTTAATGTCATGCAGATACTGAATGGGAATATAGAACCTTGCCCTTCCATCGACAAAAAGTTCTACAGATAACGAGTTATAGGCTGCATGTGTCGGGTTTATTTGCCGGAGGATAGCTGAGCCAGCAGTTAGCTGACAAAAATTGAAAGGCATATTTCCACTGATAGATGCAGAATCGACTCCCATAATGTGCAGCGGCTTCTGGCTCAGAGAAATAAGTTTTTCCATATTCTCATCGAAAAATAACCCAAATTTTTCTATCAATCCAAAAGGATATGGCGAAACAAATATCTTTACCCACCCGTTCTCCATTTCAGCTTTACTAAATCTCCTATTGTCTGTGCAAAACCTCTCGAATTGTTTCGAGATATCCCTGCCGTTCTCGACAAGCTTATCTATGGTATATCTGTTTGATTCAGGCAGAGGATCTGAAGAATCGTGTACCCGACGGTAGATACGCCCGTCCTTCGTTACAAAAGGGGTCTCTTGGTTTCCAGGCACATAGATCACCAACACCCCCCTGCCATTTTCAAGAGTAATCAACTGGGGATAGAAAACGGGGATAGGGTCAACATAGGATTTAATAACTTCTCGAACTATCGAAATGGGGTCCTGATGCTTTGAGAGGTCAAAACCGCAAATCTCTGTTGCAGTGTTATTAGTCTTGTTTGCCTTGACGCCGACAATATACCAGCCACCATAGGTGTTGGCAAACGATGCCACGCTACGACCGATTTTTTGTTTCTTGGCAGGAAAATCCTCTTTATACTCAACATAATAGCCTTCGGCCACTTCCCGCTCAACAAGACCGGAAAGATCATCAGATATAAGCTTCTCGTGAACTTCTTTGTCAAAGGGGCTATACGGCATATTTAATTATACCAACCTATCCTTTTTCTATCATTTCCTCCTCTTCCTCCGTCACCTCATAAAGCCCATAAACAATTTTATCTATTCTCTCATCCGTTACTGCAATTTCACGCTCAATCTTTTCTCTTTCTGCTGATGGAGGAAGGGAGTTTTTCTTTTTATGCAAATCAAGCATCCTGTCAACGAGGGAGACAAGTTTGTCGTGAATGGCTTTTTCAGAGGGGTTGTTGAAGTCAATGGGGCGGATAGGGAAGGTTGCAAGTTCGTTTACTTTAAATTGAGGGAAAATGGCTCTCTGAAATTTTTCAAACTTAAAGTCAAACCATATGGTAAGTAATTTAGAATTAATGATTCCAAGAATGTATTTTAGAGAGTATGCACTGGTTTTTTTTACAACCATACTATTTATGTCGTTCAATTCATCGCCAAAAACAATTGTTGCATTAATTGAATATGGCGGTCGGGATGGAATCTGGCGAACCAGTATGCGTTCACCCTTAAATAATTCAGAATCACGTGGGGCAGCAAGATTTTGTCCATATTTGAGGTATTCTCCCGACCATGTTGTTGCATATCTTCTTACATCTTGGCCATCTAAATATATACGATAACTGCTGTCGAGCTTTTTTCGAGAATGATAGATGCGATTTTTCTTCATAGCATCTGTTTGTTTTGGCTTGCCTTTGCCAGTCTCGTAAGCTTTTAGCCCTGCTTTTACAAGAGTAATTTCTCCTAATTGAATAGAGTTTGTTTCGACTTTTTTAAGTAAGCTTTTTACTTCTCGGTTCTTATATAGACGATATTGGATGGTTGGCTCGCTTAAAACATCAGATGGTATGGCTTTAGCAATAATATCTATTTTACTGGGTTCCGTTGATTCAGTTAAATATATATAAGTTGGTTTTGCCTTTCTAAAAACAAGTATTGAAGTATCGACATTAGCATCTTGGAAAACTTTAAACAAATTGTTCGTGATAACTAGTTCCCCTGTAGACCCAACGATAAAATCTCTAAATGGTTTCATTGTGCTAATAGTAAGCCAATTGTTAGGAATTATGTAACCAAGATAGCCGTTTCTTTTTAGCAAATTAAACCCTTGTTCCGTAAAGAGAGTAAAGGTATTCAGCTGGTAGTTACTATGTTTGAATTTTTTGAAATAGTTTTTTTCTAATTCTGAAAATCCTTTATCTCTGGTGAAAACATACGGCGGATTCCCTATTACTACATCGAACCCCCCTTTACTTCCCCCCTTATTAAGGGGGGACTGAGGGGGGTTAAGTATCTCTCCAAATCCTGCTGATTTTGAATTCCAGTCAAAGGGATTGATGCGGCTTTTTGTTTCGTCGTCCCATTCGCTACCTGATAACATAACCCCACCTTCACCTCCCCTTAACTTAAGGGGAGGACGGGAGGAGTTATCAAAAATGTCATATCCGATTAGGCTGTTGCCGCATTTGATGTTGTTACTCAATGGCGGCAATAGATGCTGCTTCTTTGGTAGTAAACCTCGTTCACCTTCTAATGCTTTGAGATAAAGGCTCATTATGGTTATCTCTACAGCCTGCGGGTCAATATCAACACCGAAGATATTGTTCCTTAATATCGCTGCCTTTGTGCGTAAAGGCAGAGCTAAATCCTCGGGGCTGACTTTATAGTAAAAGTCAAAGAATTGAGTCTGTGCCTCTTTCGGATGGTTGCGATAATATTCAAGGTGGTAGTCAATCAGGCATTGATACGCCCCGATCAGGAATGAACCACTTCCACAGGCGGGATCAAGGATTTTTATTTTTTCGATTTGTCTTGGAGTCTTTCCCTCGATGACTTTACCGACCGTATTTTTGACGATGTAATCAACAATATATTTAGGAGTGTAATATACACCGCCAGCTTTTCTTACCTCTGGTTTTTCCTCAACCTTAACCCTCTGAGGTGTTACCCTTATTGTGCTTCCGAGATAGCGTTCATAGATGCTTCCTAAAAGTTCAACTCCTATTGCATCAAAGCGGTAGCGACTTTTTGGGAAATAGAGGTTTTCGATAATTTCTGCAAGAAGTTCTGAATCAACATCAGCCTTTTCACAGGCATGGTATTTAAAGATATCTCCGTTTAAATCATCATTAACCTCATGAAAAATGTCTTTTAAATGGGTCATTATTGGTTTTCGTTTGCCCTCTTCCTTCCATAACTCTACAATCTCTTTAAGTTCATTCTCCCTGCGAGTTCTTCTGTCCTCAGCTATACGTATAAAAATAATTCTGTCCAACAACTTTTGTACAACGTCATTTAAAAGCCTTATATCGAATTGAGGGTTTCTTTTATGTACGTCCTTTGCAAGTTCTGTACGCCATATAGTCAACTCTTCAAGAAAAGATTTATCTGGAGGTATGCGTAATCTCTTGCTTTTGACGTCTCTGGGTAAAAGTGATTCTAATGAACCCTGTTCAACTCTTTCTCTTGATAGCTCCCATAATTTTTCAAGATTATTGAGATATTCTGTGAATTTGAAATTAAATACTAAGCCTTCATCCGGGAATCTTGGATTTGGTTTTAAGGATGCATCATAAAGCCTGAACTCTTCAAAATCTGTGAGTACAACAAAATAAACCTCTTTAGTTGACCATGCGTAACTTTTTGCCTGGAGGATATGGTTCACATCATCAAGTGCAACAGATGGGGCTTTTGCCTCGACAAAGAACTTCGTTGCACCATTAATCCTGAAATTATAATCAGGCCTTCCTGTAGTTTCCGGTGAAAGCTCAACAATGACATCTCTCTCATGAGGAGGCTTCTGTGCCTTGTTTTCGATGTCCCAGCCGAGTGCTTTAAATAGGGGATTTATAAAATCTACTCTTACCTGTGCCTCGGGATAACCTTTTGAAAGATAGTG
>VGWZ01000183.1 GCA_016873595.1 Nitrospira sp. | reverse complement strand
TTATGTTTTTTCGGGGATTTGAGGTATCTGAGAGCAACAAATATCTGATAAGGAAGATTCATTAACACAAACCACGATGCATGATACACGATGCATGATACACGATGTTGAGAACTATCGGGCGAATTCTTGTGTTTTCATCCTGCATCTTGTATCCTGTATCTTGCATCATCAATTATTGTTCTGGTTTCAATTGCGGGAATAATATCACATCTCTTATTGACTGAGAATTCGTCAGTAACATCACGAGCCTGTCTATTCCGATACCTTCCCCTGCTGCGGGTGGCATACCATACTCAAGTGCCCTGACAAAATCTTCATCCATCCAGTGTGCTTCTTCATCACCCTGTTTCTTTGCCTCAACCTGTTTTGCAAACCGCTCATGCTGGTCTATAGGATCAGTCAACTCTGAAAAGGCGTTTGCTATCTCTCTTGATACAATAAAGAGTTCAAACCTTTCAACAAGTTCTGGATTATCTGGTTTTTTCTTTGCAAGTGGCGAAAGTTCAACAGGGTAATCTATGATAAACGTCGGTTGAACAAGTTCTGGCTCGACTATTTCCTTAAAGATCTCATCAAGGATTTTCCCAAGAGGTGCGTTTCTACTTATTTCTATGTTATTTGTCTTTGCCCATGCGATTGCCTTTTCTTTATTATCCACAACCTCTGGGGGCACCCCTTTCTGCAATAGCGCATCTATCATTGGAATTCTTGGCCACGGAGGAGTAAAATCTATAGTGATATCTCCGTATGGTATTTTTAATGTCCCGAGCGCTCTATGAGCAACATAGGAAATTAATTCCTCGGTAAAAGACATGAGGAAGTTATAGTCTCTGTATGCAATATAAAATTCAAGCATCGAAAATTCCGGGTTATGCTTTGTTGATATGCCCTCATTCCTGAAATTCCTGTTAAGCTCATATACCCGTTCATACCCGCCAACGAGAAGCCTCTTGAGATAAAGCTCAGGCGCAATTCTTAGATATAAATCTATACCGAGCGCTATATGATGGGTCTTGAACGGCCGTGCAGTTGCGCCACCAGGAATCTGCTGCATCATAGGTGTTTCAACTTCGATAAATCCCTGTGATTCGAGGAAGTCTCGAATCGCCTTGATGATCACACTCCTCTGAGCAAAGGTCTGCCGTACATCAGGGTTCACGATTAAATCCACATATCGCTGTCTGTATCTCGTCTCAATATCCTTTAATCCATGCCATTTCTCAGGAAGGGGTCTTAAAGATTTTGTGAGAATGACAAAATCCTTTACTTCAATAGTAAGTTCATTGGTTCTTGTCCTGAATAATTGTCCTTTTACACCGATTATGTCCCCGATGTCGAGCTTCTTTACTATAACCTGTTTCTCTCCAAGGACATCCTTTTTGAAATAGAGCTGGATTTTCCCTGTTGCATCCTGAATATGAGCAAAGATAGCCTTTCCAAAGTCTCTCATAGAGATAATTCTACCCGCGAGAGAACATGAAACAAAGTTTTCCTCTAAGGACTCCTTCGTTATGGAATTAAATTTATCCAGGAGCTCAGATGCATGATTCTCTGCATAAAAAGGTCCACCAAATGGTTCAATTCCCATCTGGCGTAATTCCTCAAGCTTCTTTATTCGCTGCTCAATGAGTTCACTGGTTTCTTTCATGCCCATAAAAATGTAATCTTCTTACCTCTTCAAAGTTATTTCATGCTTATAAAAAAATCATTAGCTTAGATTAGGGATTATAATGATTAAATTCAGGGTAAGTCAATCATGCCCGAAAATGGATATGGTTAAAGTATAAACCTTAATAAGCTTTGCTGAATCTTTCAGGTAAGTATAGAAGACAGAGAAATTTGTTATTATAGAAGTAATATACAGTCTGTTGAAAAACCTATAAAACAGTGAAAAATGTCATGCTGAACTTGTTTCAGCATCTAATAAAATCAATCCTGAATCAAGTTCAGGATCATGAGACACTGAATCAAGTTCAGGGTGACAAGATGGGAGTTTTTCGACAGGCTGTATAGATTTAACTTTATAATATAATTTGGATTTAAGGATATAAAATAAAATCCAAATAAAATTGTGGAAAGCGTAAAAGATAAAATTATCCCCTCGTATCTCCTGCTCCCTCCTGGCGTGTTGGCTGATAAGGTCAGGGAAGCAGAGGAGGTTTTAAAAGAATGTACCCTCTGTCCGCGGGAGTGCAGGGTTGACAGGACTTCTGGAGAGAGGGGATTCTGCAGAACTGGAGACAAGCCTTTTGTTTCGAGCTGGGGACCCCATTTCGGTGAAGAAAGACCGCTGGTTGGGAGATTTGGCTCTGGCACCATCTTCTTTGGTAATTGTAATCTCGGCTGTCTTTTCTGTCAGAATTACTCGATAAGCCATCTTGGAGAGGGTATAGAGATATCTTTTGAAAAACTTGCAGGAATAATGCTCGGTTTACAGCACAGTGGATGTCATAACATAAATTTTGTGACACCAACACACCAGATGCCAATGATTCTCAGGGCTTTACACATTGCTTCAGAGAAAGGACTGAACATACCTGTTGTGTATAACTGTGGTGGCTACGAATCCCTTCGCTCAATAAAATTGCTCGATTGTGTGGTTGATATATATATGCCTGATTTCAAATACTTTGACCCTGAGATGGCTTCCAGATATTCAGATGCCAGAGATTATCCAGAGGTTGTAGTCGCTGCAATTAAAGAGATGCATCGACAGGTCGGAGACCTCATAATAAAAAGTGGAGTTGCCCTGAGAGGGCTTCTTGTGAGGCATCTTGTGCTCCCGGAAGGGATTGCAGGTACTGCAGGTGTGGTAAAATTCATTGCTGAGGAAATTTCAAAAAATACCTACATTAATATCATGGATCAATACCACCCATGCTTTAAGGCTTTTAATAACCCACCTCTCAACAGAAGGATTACCGGAAGAGAATATAGTGACGCAATCAGATTGGCAACAGAAGCAGGACTTACGAGAATAGACGGGGTAACAGCATAACTAAAGCCTTATAATCTCTGCCTTCATTGTCTTTAAATCTGTCAGTGCTACCGTTGCTTTTCCATAAAGCCATGCTCCAGCTTCCCCGGGATTCACAATCAGGGTATCTTTTACTTTTCTGATATCAGGCTCGTGTGTATGTCCGTAGACAATAAGATCATAGTAACCGCTTTTGGCAAGTGCATCAACAACATGATGCTCATGCATAACAATAATTTTTCTATCATGAAGTGTGGGTATATATGGCTGATTATGAATATTGCCCTCAGATCTCTGCAAGAGAAGGAGTTTGTCTCCGTCGTTATTACCAAATATTCCGTCATATTTACAGTTAAGTTCCTTAAAAAGTTTCACTGTGAAAGGTGACGTATAATCTCCTGCATGGATTACATGTTCAACCTTTTTGTTGTTGAAAAATTTGATGGCTTTCCTTGTTGTAACTAAATTATCATGGGTATCAGAGATTATTCCGATAAGCATGTTATTCCTCCTTTAAACAAAATTATCTATGTAAAATTGAAAAACACCCTCCCTAATGCTCCGTATGCTCATCTGAATGAACCCGCCTCCATCGCCTCTGCCTGAACCATCGAACCAAGATTATACCCTGACATCTTCAATAGATGAGATAATATTAACTGTTTATATAAAGACTTAATGAATATCTCGTCTTCTATAGTACCCAAAGAACGCATAAACGCAATATCCGATACTTATATAATGTGTTGACAGAATTGAAGAAAAAGATTGAATTATTCGTCTTTATCTGGTATATTTTGAACGTTCTATGATAGAAGACAGGGGAAATAAAGCAGTACTTGAGGTTCTTCTTTTTCTCTCAGGTGAACCAATAATGCTTTCCTCCATAAAAGATGTGACAGAACTCCCTGAGCCTGAAATTAAAAGGCTTATGGATGAGTTAATAGCACAATACAAAGAGCGAAATACAGGGTTGCTCATAGTTGAGATCGCCAATGGCTATCAGATGGTAACAAATCCTGAGTATGCAGAATGGGTAAGAAAATTCAAAAATATACATAT
>VGWZ01000182.1 GCA_016873595.1 Nitrospira sp. | reverse complement strand
TCCCCCCTCTGCCTGTCAATGTATCTGCCGTTACCTCTACTTTGCTGATTTTGCACTTGCTTTTGTTTTCTCTTTGTTTCATAATTTCCTCACTTATTGGGTGATATTTTTTTGTTGTTTTGCAAACCTATTATAACAAGGATCTATCGCCCTCTAAGTGATTTTTTCTATGTTTTTATTACCTATGAATCGCTCAGATTAGGTATAAAATTACATTATTATAATTCTCTAATAATTTTTTTAAAATCTCAAATACATAAGGATGTCTGTAGCTACTCATTAAACCCTTTATATCCTGATTTGAGTGAGATATAATCTTTTCAACACCATGAGTAACAATTTGAGGTTATTATGTGTAATATTTCTCTGCTCGTTTTCAAGCCTTGCATACCAGATAACCCTTACAAGAATATTTTCTATCTCACTCTGGTACCATTTTGCTTTCATGATAATAAGTATTGCCATGCTCGGCATCGGTGCAAGCGGTACCATATTATCACTTAATCTGAAACTGAGAAATCCCTCTTATATCAGTATCTATAGCCTGTTACTTGGTATAAGTATATCTTTAAGCTATCTCCTTTCAAATTTGATACCATTTGACCCTGTGAGGCTCTCATGGTCAAGGATAGAGCTCTTTTATATCGGCCTTTACTACATTACACTTTCGATACCTTTTTTCTTTGCAGGACTGATCATCGCTACAGCATTCTCCTCGCTCAGTGAGAAATCCGGTCTCCTTTATGGTGCAGACCTCATTGGCGCAGGTATGGGGTCGATGGGTATCCTTTATCTTATGACTGTTATAGGACCTGACATTGCTGTCTTTATCCTTTCTTTCATTGCATTGATCGCAGCATTCATTATGGGTGAGCAAAGACTAAGAGCAGCATCCTTGGTTCTCATCATAGTGAACATTTTACTTATAATTTTCTATCCTGATTTTATTAATATCAGGATGTCACCGTATAAAGGGCTGCCACTTGCATTGAGATATCCCGGTGCAGAACATCTCAAAACCTATTTCAGTCCCTTCTCAAAGATAGATACATTTAAAAGCCCTGCGGTGCGTTTCGCTCCCGGCCTGAGCCTTAAGTATCTCGACATGCTTCCTGAGCAGATAGGACTTACAATAGACGGAAGTGAAATAAATGCGATTACATCTGCTGCTGATCAAAAATCCTTAGCATTTCTTCACTTCCTGCCATCTGCCCTGCCCTATGAAATACGTAATCCCCCCTCACCCCCTCTACGAGCCATGGCCTTTCGTAAAGGGGGGGTAGGTGGATTGGATGATGTATTAATCCTTGATCCAAAAGGTGGTCTTCAATGCCTTGTTGCAGAATATTACGGCTTTTTGAATATATATAAAATTGAAAGTAATCCTTTATTAATAAAGGTCATAAAGAAAGATTTTAATGAATTTTCAGGGAGCATCTATGCACAGAATACATGGCAGGGTCTCGGAAGGTCATGGTTAAGATCAGACTTTAAAAGATTCGATATTATTGATATATCATTAATGGGAACAACACCAGCCGGTTCTTTCGGAATAGCAGAGGACTACAGGTTTACTGTTGAAGGCTTCAAGGAATATTTACATCATCTGAAAGATGAGGGACTTTTGAGCATCAACCTATTTATACTCCCACCGCCAAGAATAGAATTGAGACTTATGACCACTTTAATTTCCTCTATGGAAGAACTCGGGATAAAAGATATACAGAAACATTTTGTTGCTCTCAGAAGCTGGGGAAGTATAGGTATCCTCATAAAAAAGAACCCCTTTACTCAAAATGAAATAGAAGCTGTCAAAAAGTTTTCAAAAAGCAGAAGATTTGACCTTATATACTGTCCAGGCATCAAGGAAGAAGAGACGAATATCTACATTCGAATACCTTCAAATGAATACTTTACTGCATTTAAAAATATTCTGAATCCTGAAACACGTCTCGGATACATACATGAGTATATTTTTGATATCAGTCCTGTCCGTGACGATTACCCGTTTTTTCATTATTACCTCAAACTTAAGAACATCAAGGCAATCTATACAATTATGGGAGAAAAGTGGCAATACTTTATAGAAGAAGGCTTTATCCTCCCCGTAGTGTTCATACAGGTATTGTTTTTAAGCCTTATATTGGTCCTTTTACCGGCTTTTTCAAAAAAGCATGAAAATAATATTCCTAATCCCCCCTTGCCCCCTCTACGAGCCATGGCCTTTAGTAAAGGGGGGATGGGGGGATTTGATGACAAAGGAAAAAGTTTTCTTCCTTACTTCGCATTCCTTGGCATTGGTTTTATGTTTGTAGAAATATCTCTGATCCAGAAAATTATCCTGCCTCTTGAAAACCCATCCTATGCAGTTGCAGCTGTCCTCACATCAATCCTCATAAGTTCTGGTATTGGGAGTCTATTAAGCCACAGGGTTTCAGGATTAAGAAATCCTGTTACCGCTCTTGTAATCACATTTCTTATTATTCTTTACAGTATATTTCTTCCTGCTGTCTCGGACATAATTTCTCCATATTCGATTGTAAACAAGATTCCTTTAGTGTTCTTCATACTGATGCCGCTCGGTCTTCTCATGGGCATCCCCTTTCCCACAGGACTGAAAATTCTCGGCGAGATAAATAAATCATTAATCCCATGGGCATGGGCAATTAATGGGTGCTTCTCTGTTCTCGCCCCTATTCTGACTATTATGTTAGCTATGACACTCGGGTTTACAATCGTCCTGTGGCTTGGTGCATTCGCATATCTGATGGCATTTGTAACGTTAAGAAGGTTTGTGAGAAACTAAAAACAAATCTAATAATGAGCAGGATTGACTTGAGCGACATCAGACCCCGAACTTGATTCGGGGTTTCGGTAATAGTCGAAGCGACTCTCAGCGAAGACTCGCATCGAGTGCTTAGCAAACTGGAGCAACCACAGCCTCGACTGTTTGATTCCCGAAAGCTTTCGGGATTAGAACTGTCGAAAAATATCGTTAGGAGCGAAAGTTAGTCCTGCTTTTATTGTGGTTTCCTCATCTTCTCTTCTCGACCTCCCCTATCATTGGCACAAAGGCAACTGATCCCATCTGTTCAACACTAAGTTCGCCCTTCTTTTTTGTTGCAAGCGTAAGTACCTGATAATAGACTGTACTCCCGAGTGGAACGATAAGTCTCCCTCCTTCTTTCAGCTGCTTTATCAAAGGCGGAGGGATATGGTTTGCTGCTGCAGTGATGATGATTGCATCAAATGGTACATATTCCTCCCATCCAAAATAACCATCAGCATGTTTCACCTTCACATTTCTATAGCCAAGGTCTATAAGCCTCTTTGTTGCCATATCTGTGAGGGATTTCCTTACCTCAATCGTGTAGACTTCTTTTACTATTTCTGCAAGCACTGCTGCCTGATAACCAGAGCCTGTGCCTATCTCAAGTACCCTATCAGTATTTTTTAACCGTAATGCCTCTGTCATCAGAGCGACCACATAAGGCTGAGATATTGTTTGTCCTTCTCCTATTGGTAATGGATGATCTGCATATGCCTTTTCCTTTAAATGTTCATCTACAAAAAGGTGCCTTTGAATTTTTCCCATTACCTCAAGTACTTTCTTATCTTTTACACCTCTCCCTTTAATATCCTTCTCGACCATTGTCTGCCGCTTCTGCGCATAAGGATCTGCTGCCAATAATCTGGAAAAATTTCCGAGGAGTAAACAAAAAATTGCAAGCAATGGTAAATAACGGGATATGAACAAAATAAAAGCTGCCATTATTTTCCTGTGATTAATGGAGCATCGGAGAAAAATACCTCTCATATAATATTATTACATAAGACCTCTCAAAATACCATTGATTAAACTTACGAGACTATAAGCCCTCATGTCATTTTTATGGTATATTAAATAGATATACTTCGCTCATTTTGTAAATATTAAACCTATATACAATGCTTGGCTTTATCACAATAAAGGGCGCAAGAGAACATAACCTCAAGAATATTGATTTATCGATACCCAGAGATACAATTACTGTAATAACAGGCCCATCAGG
>VGWZ01000181.1 GCA_016873595.1 Nitrospira sp. | reverse complement strand
AGGTAATGCTCTAATGGGGTAAGTATCTCCAGTCCTGCGATTGAGATTCTTCACCTCTTTTAGAATACTTCCAGAAGAAAGGGTTTGAGTTTGGTATTTTTACATGTTATATTACAAAATGTTCAAGGAGGCTATAAGTTAATGCTTATTGTCCAGAAATATGGCGGCACATCTGTGGGGAGCATAGACAGAATAAAGGCTGTTGCTGAACGAGTAGTGAGATCACGGAGAGAGGGGAATAATGTTGTCGTCGTTGTCTCTGCAATGTCTGGAGAGACAGATAAACTTATAGGTCTTGCAAATCAGATATCTCCGAATCCTGATGAGCGAGAGATGGATCTCCTGCTCTCATCCGGGGAACGGATAAGCTCTGCACTTACCGCGATTGCAATCAATGAACTCGGCTTTAAATCAATCTCTCTCACAGGAAGACAGGTTGGAATTATCACCGATAAGGCCCACACAAAAGCAAAGATTGAGAGGATAACCGCAGAAAGAGTAAAAGAGGCTATAGATGATGGAATAATACCCGTTATCGCAGGTTTTCAGGGCGTCACAGAGACTTCTGAAATTACTACCCTTGGCCGTGGCGGTTCTGACCTCACTGCAGTTGCTGTTGCAGCAGCACTTAACGCAAATCTGTGTGAAATTTATACTGATGTTGATGGCGTTTATACAACAGACCCAGGTATTGTACCTGATGCGAGGAAGCTTGACAAAATCTCTTATGAAGAGATGCTCGAACTTGCAAGCCTCGGCGCAAAGGTACTTCAGACAAGGTCTGTTGAATTTGCAAAAAAATATGATGTTCCCGTATTAGTAAGGTCAAGTTTTAATGATAATCCCGGTACACTTGTGATGAAGGAGGATAAGGAAATGGAACAAGTTGCTGTGTCAGGCGTTGCCTACGATAAAAATCAGGCAAAAATAACGGTAATCGCAGTCCATGACAGGCCAGGTGTTGCAGCAAAACTTTTTAACGCAATTGCTGATGCGAATATTGTTGTCGATATAATTGTTCAGAATGTAAGTAGTGATGGAAAGGCTACTGATATATCTTTCACAGTCCCTAAGACAGACAACAAAAAGGCATTTAAGATTACCGAGGGGATTGCTGCTGAACTCGGCGCCAAAGGTGTATATCTCAGGGAAGATATCGCAAAGGTTTCTATTGTTGGTGTTGGCATGAGGACTCACTCAGGTGTTGCGGCAAAGATGTTTGAAACACTCGCAAGGCATGGCATAAACATCATAATGATAAGTACCTCTGAGATAAAGGTTTCCTGCATTATTAATGCAAAATTTACAGAGCTTGCTGTTAGAGTATTACATGATTCTTTTGAGCTGGGAGAAGGCAAAAAAGAAAAAGTAAAGCCGAAGCGTAAAATTACCTTAAAGAAAAATTAATCTGAGATCAGGATAGAAATAGAACAATGCGACAAATTGAGATATATGATACCACATTGAGGGATGGAGCCCAGACAGAAGAGATCTCATTTTCTGTAGAGGATAAACTCCGTATTACAGAGAAGATTGATGAACTGGGGGTACATTACATTGAAGGAGGCTGGCCCGGCGTTAACCAAAAGGATATTGACTATTTTAAAAAAGCAAAAAAATTAAAACTGAGAACCGCGAGGATTGTTGCATTTGGGAGTACACACAGGCCAAAACACAAGGTTCATGAAGATATGCTGATAAAGGCACTCCTCGATTCAAAGGCAAAGATTATCACTATATTTGGGAAAACCTGGGACTTTCATGTGAAAGAGGCATTGAAGATATCCCTCGATGAGAATCTCGATATCATATACAATTCTGTTGCCTATCTTAAGAAACATGTCGAAAAGGTCATCTTTGATGCAGAACATTTCTTTGACGGGTATAAAAATAATCCTCAATTTGCAATAAAATGTCTTCTCGCTGCACAGAGTGCCGGTGCAGAATGCCTTGTTCTCTGTGATACCAATGGAGGAACACTCCCTGATGAGGTAAAAACTATTGTAAGTAATGTAAAAGAAGAATTACAGACACCTCTTGGTATTCATGCACATAATGATTCAGAGTGCGCCGTTGCAAATTCAGTCATTGCAATTGAAAGTGGCGCATTACATGTCCAAGGTACAATGAATGGTCTCGGCGAGAGATGTGGTAATGCAAACCTGTGCTCGGTGATTCCAAACCTTCAGATAAAGCGCGGAATGAACTGTATTAGTGCTGAACAGTTAAAGAGGCTGAGGGATGTATCTAGGTTTGTGAACGAGATAGCCAATCTCAGGCATTTTAAAAGACAGCCCTTTGTCGGAGACAGTGCTTTTGCACATAAAGCCGGAATGCATGTGAGTGCTGTAAGGAAAAGACCTGAAACCTATGAACATATAAGACCTGATCTTGTAGGCAATTCTCAGAGAGTTTTAATATCAGACCTTGCAGGGAAGAGCAATATATTAAGAAAGGCAGAGGAATTTGGAATCCGTCTTGACCCTGATTCCCCTCAGGTACAGGATATAGTCACTACCCTCAAGAATCTTGAAAATGAAGGATTTCAGTTTGAAGCTGCAGAGGCATCATTTGAGCTCCTGATGAAAAAATCCCTTGGCCTCCACAAGAGATTCTTTGACCTGATTGGCTTCAGGGTTATCGTTGAAAAAAGAGAAGGTGACGAAGATCCCATCAACGAGGTAACCATAATGGTGAAAGTCGGTGGCCGTACCGAACACACTGCTTCTACCGGAAATGGCCCTATAAATGCAATTGACAATGCCCTGAGAAAAGCACTTGATAAATTCTATCCCGAGCTGAAAAATGTAAGGCTTCACGACTATAAAGTCCGCGTTCTTACAGCAGGTGTGGGCACCGCTGCAAAGGTGAGAGTACTTATTGAATCTGGTGATGAAACAAAGCGTTGGGGTACTGTAGGAGTATCAGAAAATATCATCGAGGCATCCTATCAGGCACTTGTCGACAGTATAGAATACAAGCTGCTCAAAGACGGGCGGTAAACAGTAATAGAGTTAAAAGAAATAAGAGCAAGAGAATTGAATGCGGAAAAATTCATCAATGAGCAGATAAGAAAAATATCAGAAACTGTTGGTCATGGTTCTGCGATTAACGCACTTTCCGGTGGTGTTGACTCTTCAGTAGTCACAATGCTGGGACACAAAGCATTAGGGAAAAAACTTACGACTTATTTCATAGACAATGGTTTAATGAGACAGGGTGAACCTCAAGCAGTTGTGTCACTTTTTGAAAGGCTGGGTGTGCCTGTCAAGTTAATTGACTCTCAAAAAGAATTTTTTGATGCATTAAAGGGCATTATTGACCCGGAGAAGAAGAGAGAAGCGATTACCCAGACTTTTTATAAGAAGGTTTTTGGGAGGCTTGTTCAAGAAAGCAACGCAAAGTTCCTTTTGCAGGGAACGAATTTGACTGATATAGAAGAGACGGTGGCAGGAATTAAACGACAACATAATGTGTTTGAACAGCTCGGCATTGACCCTAAAAAGGTGTTTGGCTACAGGATCATTGAACCCCTGATACAGCTTCGTAAAGATGGCGTGAGAAAGGTCGCAAAAGCACTTGGTCTGCCAAAGTCGGTCTATCACAGAATACCTTTCCCGGGGCCTGCTCTATCTGCAAGAGTAATTGGAGAAGTTACCCCAAGAAGAATAAAGGTGGTAAGAAAAGCAACTGCAATCACAGAAGAGGAGTTAGCAGATACAGGAGCTTTTCAGTATCTGGCAATTCTGCATCGCGATAGAGTTACCGGTGTACGGGATGGGAAAAGAGTGTATGGCTTACAAATTGAAATAAGATGTTGGGACAGTATCGATGCACGAATAGCCGAGCCAACAAGATTATCCCATGAGATTCTATGGAAATTAGCTGAGAAAATAACAAAAGAAATTCTTGAAGTAGTAAGTGTAACGTATAACATAACTCCAAAACCGCCCTCAACCATAGAAGCTATTTAGCATTTCACTGCGTTCTGACATAACAGCTAGATAGTAATTGACACTCAGATCACATTTTGGCCTTCTATTTCATAATTATTTCAT
>VGWZ01000180.1 GCA_016873595.1 Nitrospira sp. | reverse complement strand
GGCTTGATTTCATGAATTTATAACAAGCGGAACGAGCCATCCCGCATGGCAGCTCATCGCATCTCGTTATGAGTAAAATAACACTTATAAGAAATATGAGGAATACTCTTGTCATGAAAAAAATGAGACTGACGGGAACTAAAAATCTTATAAACAAATATAGACAAAATGTTATCATTAAATTAGTCTGAGAAAGGAGGCAAGCTATGCGCGTAATAGACATTCCACAAATTAAAAAGTTAGGTGTGGCAGAAAAGATTCTTCTGATAGAAGATCTTTGGGATAGTATATCTTCTGATGAATCTGCAATCCCTGTTCCCCAGAGCCATATAAAAGAACTGAATAGAAGGCTTGCAAGGCACAAATCAACTCCGGGAAAACTTTTATCTCTGAATGAACTGCAAAAAAGAATAGAATCAAGGAAATGACATATACCCTGCGGTTTCTTCCTGAAGTTGAAGAAGATGCCATCAACGGTTATGCTTGGTATGAAACGAAATCCAGAGGACTTGGTGAAGACTTTCTTCGTATGTTCTATGCCTGTGCAAATGAAATTCTATGGAATCCCTTACTTTACCCAAAAGTTTATCAGGACTTTCGGCGTCGCTTGCTGAGGCGATTTCCATATGCCATTTATTTTACGATAGAAAAAGGCCATATTACTGTTTTTGGACTTTTTCACTGTGCGCGTAATCCGCAGGCTATAAATGAACAACTCCAAGATAGAGAAAAATAGAGGCGAAAAATGAAAAAACATAAATTGACAAAAGAAGAAAAAGAAATTGAAAATGCTTTATTGCGGGGTGAATACATTCCAATAAAGGGAAAAGAACTGGAAAAAATAGAAAAGGCACTTAAACTAAGGAAAAAAGATATAACGATGACTATTAGAGTTAATAGTGAAGATATTGAAAAAATAAAAATTAAAGCAAAAAAACTCGGTGTAAAATACCAAAGTTATATCTCAGAAGTTATTCATCAAGTTGCAGAAGCATAAAAAGATTCATTACAATCAGATTGACAGCCGACCGGGATTAAGCTGATTTGTTTTTGCAAAGGCTGGTTTCCCCTGCGCCTCATTTATCTCGTTACCCATGAATTAATATGTATGCACATCGTTGCATTATGCTATGCTGAAAAATTATAATAGAACAAAAACAAATCGGAGGTATTGAAGTGGCAACTGCTGTAAGAATATCGGAAAAGTTAGTTAAAGAAGCAAAGAAATATAGTCATGTTGACCATAGGTCCATAACTGGTCAAATAGAGCATTGGGCAAAAATCGGCAAATGTGCGGAAGATAATCCAGACTTAACGTATAGTCTGATCAAAGAAATACTTATCGGACTTGAAGAATTGGAACAAGGAGAAAGATCAGAATACAAGTTTGGATAAGTAATGAAAATCTATCAATCGAGAATATTTGAAAACAAGGTCAAGAAATTTTCAAAGCAAGAAAAAGAATTATTAGACGACGAGATTAAAAAGATAGCTAAAAATCCTTTGATCGGTGAGGGAAAAAAAGGAGATCTCAGGGGAGTTTATGTCTACAAGTTCAAAATTAAATCTCTTCAGTATCTCCTTTCTTACAGAATGATTAAATCGGACTTAGAGCTCATCATGATTGGTCCACACGAAAATTACTATCGCGACCTTAAAAGCTATTTGAAAAGAAAATAGATAATGGGTAACAAATCAATCGAGCCGATAGGGAATAGCCTTTCGTGTTTTTTGTTACAGGTTGGTTGCCCCGGCATCAGCCATATCATTATCTGTCCTCATTCACCCTCTTCCACCTCCTGTGGATCCAGAGCCATTCTGAAGGGTGTTCTCTAATGTAGTCTTCAATAAAACCTGAAAATTTCTTCATATCTTCACGTAATGCAGTTTCTTTCTCATTACTCTCTGATAACGCCACTTCTGGATATACTGTTACTCTGTGACCATTGTCAGTTCGATGTATAAATGCAGGCACCACTGCTGCACCTGTTTTCCTTGCTATGAGGGCAAGCATCTTTGTTGTCCATGCACCTCTGCCGAGAAAATCTATCACATATCCCTCATCAGGTATTACTGCCTGGTCCATCAGTATGCCCACACATCCGTTATCTCTCAATGTGGTAATGATAGATTTGAGCGCGCCTTGCTTGTAAATCACCGTGTTCCCATATTTCTTTCTCGCACCCTCAACAATTTTATTGATATAAGGATTATTAACTGGTCTTGCGACAATAGAGATAGGAGAGGTCCTTACAGATGCCATGATTGCAAGGAGCTCCCAGTTGCCACAGTGGCCAGTTAACAATAAAATTCCTTTACCTTTTGATTGTGCATGGTTGAAATGTTCAACGCCTTCAAAATTTACAGAATCTATTATCTTTTTACCAAAACCATAATAGATTTTTATGATTTCTATCAATGACCTCCCGAAGTTTTTGAAACTATCCTTGATTATTTTTTCTACCGGTTCCGAGACAACTATCGCTCGAGACAATAGAGAGTTTCTCATATTTTCTATCGCAATCTTTCTTCTGCTTCCCCACGCATAGAAAAGTAAAAGGCCGAGTAGTTCCCCGACCTTCATTGAAAATCCTAATGGTAAAACGATGAACGGTATGGACAGAATAATCAATAAACCGGCTTCAACCAGCCATACCGCTCTACGAGTCATAGACCTTTTTCATGTATCCTTTTCTTTTTCCTCTTTTTCTTTTTCTTCCTCTTTCTTTTCCTTGACTGCCTCTGATATCTCTGTAAGACGTTTAACTACAAGATAATTCACTGTGCCCTCTGGATATGTTCCATCTTCCTTTAGTTCACCTGCAGGTACCCCTGTGAGTATTTCAAGGCCTTCTTCAACCCTGTCGATGGGGTAAATGGTAAATTTACCTTCTTTCACCGCATCAACGACATTATTTTTTAACATAAGATGCTTTACATTTCTTTTCGGTATGATGACTCCATGGCTGCCATCAAGTCCTCTTAACCTGCACAAATCAAAGAACCCTTCTATTTTTTCGTTCACTCCACCAATAGGCTGAACATCTCCGTTCTGATCCATCGAACCCGTAATCGCAATAGTTTGTTTTAGAGGAATATTTGCAATACTGCTCAGAAGCGCATAGAGCTCCGCACATGAGGCACTGTCACCCTCGACCATCTCGTAGAGCTGTTCAAATGTGATAGATGCTGATAGGCTTATTGGTTTCTTTGTTGCGTATTTACTCCCGAGATAGTTGGTGATGATCAGTATGGCTTTTTCATGTATCCTTCCGCTCATTTTTGTCTCGCGCTCTATATTTACCACACCAGCCTTGCCTGCATATGCCTTCGCAGTAATCCTTGAGGGCTTCCCAAAACTATAATCGCCCAGGTCGATTACCGCGAGACTGTTAACCTGCCCTACTTTATCTCCTTCAGTATCAATAATAATAGTCCCTTCTAAGACCATCTCCCTTAAGCGTTCTTCAATCCTGTTTGTTCTGAATACCCGTTCATCCATCGCCTTATTGACATGCTCTTCTATGACCACACGACTATTCGCTTTTGATGCCCAGTAGCTTGACTCCCTTATAATGTCAGTAATTTCGCTGAACCTTGAGGAAAGTTTATTCTGATGATCTGCGAGCCTCGAACCAACCTCTACTATTCTTGCAACGCCTGTCCTGTCAAAGGGAAGGAGTTTTTCTTCTTTGCACCTCGTTGCAACAAACGAGGCATATTTCTGAATATTCTCATCTGTCCTTTCCATCCTGCTGTCAAAATCAGCCTTCACCTTAAATAATTCTCTGTACTCTTCATCAAGGTTATAGAGGAGGTAATAGAGATAAGGGTTCCCCACAAGGATAACCTTGACATCGAGAGGTATTGCTTCCGGCCTCAGGGTCGTTGTTGATATGAGCCTGTACTGCTCCCATACATCCTCTATCTTCAGCTCTTTGTTACGGATCGCTCTTTTCAATGCATCATAGGCAAAGATATTTCTCAGAAGGTCAAGGACATTAATGACAAGATACCCGCCATTTGCCTTGTGCAATGATCCTGCTTTAATCATCGAAAAATCAGTTAT
>VGWZ01000179.1 GCA_016873595.1 Nitrospira sp. | reverse complement strand
TTAACCCAAAACTGTTCAATTCTCTCCATAACTTAACTTAGTGTATAATATCATTCATGCTTGTTGTTGGACTGACAGGTAACTATGGAATGGGGAAGAGCACGGTTCTTCCTATGTTCAGGAAGTTTGGTGTGATTACCATCGATGCTGATAAGATTGTTGAATCACTCTTTGAAGAGAAGATTGTTCTTGGAAAAATCAGGGGTCTCTTAGGTGATAAGGTATTTGATAAAAATGGTAGTTTAAACAAGAAAAAAATTGTTGAATTAATATTTAAAAACAATGCGTTAAGACATCATCTTGAAGATATACTTCATCCTCTTGTATTTGAAAGGGTAAAAGATTTCCTGGAAAAGATGAACGGGAAGAACAAGGTCGCAATGATCGAAGTACCTCTGCTTTATGAGAGGGGATATGAGGACAGATTTAACAGAACAATTACCGTACATACAAAAGAGGAGATTGCGTTGAATCGACTGGAGAAGGACGGAGTTAATAGGGAAGAGGCAATTCTTAGACTAAAGGCGCAGCTTCCCATTGAGGAGAAAATCAAAAGGGCTGATTATGTCATAGACAACAATGGAACGACTGAAGAGACAATGGAACAGGTCGAGATAATTTATAATAAAATTTTAAAAGAGGCAGAAGATGGAGATAATCAAAGGCCTCGAGGCCTTAAAAGAGAGTTATCCTAATACAGTTTTAACAATAGGCAATTTTGATGGTATCCACCGTGGCCATCAGATGATACTCCTCTGGGTAATCAAAAAGGCTGAAGAGATTGAAGGGACATCAATGGTTATGACCTTTGAGCCTCATCCGGTAAAGGTTCTTGCGCCAGAAAAGGAATTAAAGATGCTCACGACATTCAAAGAGAAGGCGAGAGTATTAGATGCAATCGGCATAGATGTCATGTTATGTATAGAGTTCAGCAGAGCCTTTGCGAACCTCTCTCCTGATGCTTTTATTGGGGATGTGCTTGTGAAAAAAATAAATGCTAAGGAGATTGTTGTCGGTCACAATTATGCCTTTGGAAAGAACAGGAAAGGAACGACAGAGCTTTTGAGGAAAAAGGGGTTGGAGTTAGGGTTTAGAGTCAAGTTGGTAAGGAGTATGAAGCTTGATGGGGATGTTGTGAGCAGCAGCAGGGTCAGAAGGTCACTTCAAAAAGGGAATATCCAGGATGTATCAACCTTTCTTGGAAGAGCGTACTCAATAGAGGGAGAAGTTATACGAGGTACTGGCAGGGGTGGCAAAATCTTGAACGTCCCTACAGCAAATATAAGTACCCCTGACGTGATTGTCCCGAGGGAAGGGGTATATGCAGTAAGGGTTAGGGCTAAGGATAGCTTCTTCGACGGAGTTGTCAATATTGGCAGAAGGCCGACATTTGGTGGTTCTGATGTGAGTTATGAGGCGCACCTATTCAACTTTTCTGGTGACCTCCTTGGTGAAACGATAAGGGTATATTTTATTGATTGGATTAGGGGTGAACGAACTTTTCCCGATGCTCTGAGCCTTGAGACCCAGATCCGAAATGATATCGAACGTGCCAAGACAATCCTGAGTACAAAACACCCTAAATTGATATAACCTACCGTCAACAACTACTATCTCGCCAAGATATCAGCGTGATGGGATTTTTTTATGACGTATTTAAATTGAAAAGTTGGCGAAATCTTCATTAATAATGTTAGAAAATCTAACAATAGCTTGACATATATTCTAACATATGTTATGTTTAGTCATGGTTAACACTGAAATATACGAAAAGCTTGGGTCAAGAATAAGGGAATTAAGAGAAAAGTTTGGATTTAACCAGGACAAGCTGGCGAAGATGATGAAAGTCTCACGCTCAGCGATATCCCAGATTGAGAGTGGTGAGAGGAAAATTGCTACTGATGAATTAATCCGGTTATCTGAGATATTTAATATTTCAGTTGAGAATCTTCTTGATTTGAGAAAACAACCAGAAGTGCTTCTAAAAGAAAGTAAGAAAGAAAAGATCATAAAACCCCGGATTAGAATAAATGTTCCCCGAAAAAACCTGGAAAAATTTAGAGAGGTCTTACTTCATATCCTTAATAAGGTAGGTTCAAAACCAAATATTGGTGAAACCGTAATATACAAACTCCTTTATTTTATAGACTTTGATTTCTATGAGAAGTATGAGGAACAATTAATTGGCGCAACTTTCATAAAAAATAACTACGGGCCAACACCTATAGAATTTGCAAAAATAATAGAGAAGATGACTAAAGATAAGGATATCGAAAAAGTTGTCAGCGAATATTTCAGTTATCCTCAGACCAAGTATTTGCCATTGAGGAAACCCGACCTCTCAAAATTAAAGGCAAATGAAATAGATCTGATCGATGATGTTTTGAACAGACTATCTGACATGAATGCTTCACAAATAAGCGAATATTCTCATAGGGATATACCCTGGTTAACAACAGAAGACGGCGAAATTATCGAATATGAATCTGTTTTTTACAGAACCCCACCTTATTCTGTAAGGGAATATAGTGAAGAAAATTAATGCCTGATCCTTTTTACAGTCTCTTTAGAGGAAAAATATTTGCTGATATCTCGCACTTACCTGAATTTGAAAAAGATTTTAAAAAGCTTGTCAAACGGTTTAAAACGCTTGAAGATGATTTGAGAATATTCATCAAAACTGCTCTAAATTCTTTCCACAAATTGAAGATTGACAACCGTGGTATCCTTCACATCACAGACCTTGGCATACAATCCCCCAAAATCTATAAAGTTAAAAAATTTGCCTGTCGTTCTCTTAAAGGTAAAGGAGCACATTCCGGCATCAGGGTCATTTATGCTTACTCTGAAAATGTCGACAAGATAGAATTTATAGAGATTTATTACAAAGGTGATAAGGAAAACGAGGATAGAGAAAGGATATTGAAATGTTATAGCGTGCGGAAAGACAAGTAAGAGAATGACTATAGAAGAACTGAAGGAAGGTATCGTAAAGCTTGCTGACCATCTTTTAAAAGTGGGCGAGCGTTTCAACAGTCATCTGCTATCTACTGATAAAATAAGTATTAGTCCATATTCAAATACTTTATCTTAAGAAATCTTTAATGCGAAACACATAAGCTATGATATAATTCTCATGAATGAATATACAAAATAAGAGACAGATAAATGAAAAGAAATTTGCAGAATGGGAAGACTTACCGAACGGCGGCAGAAGATATTACCTTGAGGTAAAAGGAAGACATGATTGGAAGGCACGATATGTTAAGGAAGTAGATGCCAACGAGGAGACAATAAGGTTTTTTCAGGAAGTCTATGACGAAAAAGGAATTTTGATAGAAATCCATGAAAAGTTTCCTGTGGATAAAGGACACAAAAAGATAAAGGAGGGATAAAGATGTTTGTAACACGCAGAATACTTGTAGATATGCTCCTTAAATACATAAACAGGACAATTGACTTATCAAATCTTGTAGATTGGGCAGAAGAGATGTTAAGGGAGGCTGATTTTGAAGAAGGATATTTTGAACTTATAAGGGATATTCTTGCTCGAATTGGTCTTGCAGATGTCCGTGAATTTGGCCTTACGTGGGATGATTGTTATGACTATCTTCATAGACTTGGATATGATGTAAAAGTGGAACTGTTAGAAGTGAAATAAGGAACTTATCAGTGCTTTCACAGTGGTCAAAATTCTCAGAGAGTACGAAAGGTCGTAGGGGTGTTAAGAACATGGTGAAGGTATTAAAAGCATGATTGCAAGTCTGCCCCCTATATATGTAGATTCCTCTATTACTGATGAAATGATAGAATATTAACTAAGAGGTATAAAAATGAAAGTGGAGGATAATAGATAATGGGTACTAAAAAGGCATATAAAGGTAGGATAGTAATAGATCCTGCTATCCATTTTGGAAAACCCTGCGTTGCTGGAACGCGAATCCCTGTAGAAAATATCCTTGAATTAATTCAGGAAAATATCCCTTTTAATGAGATTATCGAAAAATACTATCCAGACCTTACCATTGAAGATATTAGGCCTGTGCAAAATATGGTCCGACTTAGTCCGCTCTGAAGAAATAGAGAACTTAAGTTATTAATA
>VGWZ01000178.1 GCA_016873595.1 Nitrospira sp. | reverse complement strand
AGGATGTACCTCGATCATCAGGCCATCTGCACCAGCAGCTATCGCAGCAAAAGACATGGGAGCCACATACCTGTAATTTCCTGTTGCATGGGATGGGTCAACTACAACAGGCAGATGGGTCTTCTCCTTCAACACCGGAATCGCAGAGAGATCGAGAGTATTTCGTGTCGCAGTCTCAAAGGTGCGGATGCCGCGTTCACAGAGGATTACTGACTGGTTTCCCTCACTCATTATATACTCAGCACTCATCAGCAGTTCCTGAATAGTCATAGACATCCCGCGTTTTAACAGAACTGGTTTTTGAAGCTGACCAAGTTTTTTCAAAAGCTCAAAGTTCTGGGCATTCCTCGTCCCTATCTGGAGGATATCTGCATACTCAGCAACAAGCTCTGCGTTTTCAGGATTCATAACTTCAGTAATGATAGGGAGTCCCGTAGCCTCTCTGGCTTTTGCAAGGAGCTTCAATCCCTCCTCTTTCATGCCCTGAAAGGAATAAGGAGATGTTCTTGGTTTAAAAGCTCCTCCTCGCAACACTTTCGCACCTGCCTTTTTTACCGCAGCTGCCACCTCTATAATCTGATCCTCGTTTTCTACTGCACATGGCCCTGCCATGACAATGATATCTTTATCACCTATGGCCACGTTATCACTGATTTTAATTGCACTCGACTCTTTTTTAATCTCTCTTGAGGCCAGTTTATAAGGTTTGAGTATAGGAATTACATTTTCCACACCCTGCATCGACTCGATTGACTGGAGAACCACTTTTCCCCTCTCATCCCCGACTGCGCCTATCACATCTCTCGTTGTACCATGAATGACATGAGGTTTATACCCGAGTTCCTTGATTTTTTTGATCACCTCATCTCTCTCACGCTTTGTTGCGCCTGCTTTCATCACGATGATCATTTTGTTCTCTCCTTTCGTTTTAGCCGAAAACTTAAAAAGGCTGGAGAGCTTTCCCCAGCCTCTAATTTTTCACATTAAAATAAAAAAGCCGGGGTAACTCTTCGTCTACCCTCGGCTT
The DNA here is from genome assembly GCA_016873595.1 of Nitrospira sp. Classification (GTDB taxonomy): domain Bacteria; phylum Nitrospirota; class Thermodesulfovibrionia; order Thermodesulfovibrionales; family SM23-35; genus VGWZ01. The sequence continues at coordinate 3,099 of VGWZ01000178.1, read as the reverse complement.
TCGGTTGGTTTATAGTGTTAGTTCTGTCTATCCCTCACACTCAACCCTTACCTCGGGTAGACGGCATAAAGTAAAAGCCGTACCAAAAGTAAAAGTGGAAATATGAGAAATAGATGGTATCCATGTATATTTTTTAACAGATTTTACAAATGAATGTCAAGTATTCACACCATTCCTTCACTGCTTATTTTCTCACCCCATTTTTCTGCCTTATAAAGAATTCCTAACTCATCAGCAGTCATAAGCTTTCCCTCATTCACCACAATCTTTCCATCAACCATTACCATTTCCATATCTGATGGTCGCATTGAGTACACGATGTTGGAGTAAATGTTGTACATTGGGGTAAGATGGGGCTTCTTGAGATCCGCCATCACAATGTCCGCTGATTTCCCTTTTTCAAGACTCCCTGTGACTTTTCCGAGACCCAGAACCTCAGCACCCCATCTCGTTGCCATGAGAAGGGCTGTTTTTGCATCAAGGGCAGTAGGATTATTTGAAAGCGCCTTATGAACCTTTGCGGTAGTGGACATTTCACTTAGGACATTCAGATCATTATTGCTTGCGGCACCATCAGTGCCAAAGGTTACCTTTACCCCTGCCATGAGCATAGTGACCACAGGTGCAAATCCTGATGCGAGTTTCAAGTTGCTCTCCATGCAGTGAGAAACACCGACCTTTCTCTTTGCGAGCAATTCTATCTCGTTTTCCTCAACCCATGTGCAATGGGCTGCTAAAACAGTTTCATCCAAAAAACCAATTGATTCTAAATATTCCACAGGTCTTTTATTAAATTTTACAATAGTATCCCCAACTTCCCACTCTATCTCTGAAAGGTGAATATGAACAGGGATACCAAATTTTTCAGAGAGTGCCTTGGCCCGTTTCAATGTCTCAGGACCACAAGTGTATGGAGCGTGAGGAGCAATACAGGGAGTTATCAACCTGTCACCTTTCCAACCCTTTATAAAAGACTCTGCATTGGCAAAATACTCATCTGTAGTACTCGCAGATTTTGTCGGAAAATCAAGGATACCAACACCAAGCACAGCCCTCATCCCTATTCTTTTTGTCGCCTCACCCGCTGCATCTTCATAGAAGTACATATCATTGTATGTGGTAATCCCACCCTTGAGCATTTCGAGACATGCAAGCTCAACCGCATCGGAAATAAATTCAGGGCTCAGCCACCTATTCTCTGCTGGCCATATATGATTTTCAAGCCATTCCTTCAATGGCAAGTCATCAGCTATGCCTCTGAAATAGACCATTGCTGCATGTGTATGAGTATTAATCAGACCAGGGAAGACTACTTTTCCTTCACCACTGATAATGGTTCTTGCTGTATATTTTTTAAAAATCTCCTGTGAGGTTCCGACATCGAGGATCTCGGTGCCTTTTATAGCAACTGCACCGTTCTTGATAACGGTAAGCTCTTCATCCATTGGGAGGATGTAATCAGCGCTTATGATATAATCAACACTTTGCATAAATGATATTTTTATATCTCACAAAGAATTGCTTCTCATACGTTGAAAATTTTTCCTTATATTATGGGATATAGATGTGCTGAAAAAGGCTTGCCCTGCGACACCGCAAAGCCCTCTGCGTGGCCAGCCAGCCTCAAGACAAAATGCACTTGAGGTTAAAAGTGCAGTCATGTGAATATGAAATAACATCCTGTCGCATTGCAAGGGTTTTGCAGCATGTCTGTATCCCATTTTATGCAACATTAAGGTATCTTAATGGGAATTTAGTCACTGGCTATTAACTCATCAGGTCATTTCGACAAGTCGTTCAGCTATCTGCACTGTATTTAAGGCAGCACCTTTTCTGAGATTGTCTGCAACTATCCATATGTTGATGCCATTTTCTATAGACTCATCCTCTCTGATCCTTCCCACATACGTTTCATCAGTCCCGGCAATACTCACAGGGAGAGGATAGACATTCTTATGCGGTGCATCAAATACAACAATGCCTGGAGCCTCTGACAAAATCGCCCTCACCTCATTCGCAGTAAGTTTTTTCTCTGTCTCTATATTCACACTTTCTGAATGTCCTCTGAATACAGGAACCCTTACCGTTGTTGCGGTGATTCTTATCGAGTTATCTCCGATAATCTTCCTCGTCTCGTTTACCATCTTCATCTCTTCCTTGGTATAGCCGTTATCAAGAAACTTATCTATATGCGGAAGAACATTAAATGCGATCTGATGAGGATAGACATTACACGTAATCTCTTTAAAATTGAGCAGGTCAGTTGTTTGCTTTAACAGTTCATCCATCGCCTTCTGCCCGGTCCCCGAGACAGACTGAAACGTGGTAACCACAACCCTTTTTATCTTTGCCACATCATGTATCGGTTTCAGTACAACAACCATCTGTATTGTTGAGCAATTAGGGTTCGCGATTATTCCTTTATGCCATTTCAGATCATCAGGGTTAACTTCTGGCACAACCAGTGGAACCTCTGGATCCATTCTCCACTGGCTCGAATTATCAACAACAACACAACCAGATTTCACAGCTATGGGAGCCCATATCCTTGACCTTTCTGCACCTGCCGAAAAAAGTGCGATATCAATACCTCTGAAACAATTTTCATTCAGGGTTTCGACAGAAACGTCAGTATCCCTGAACTTCAAATGTTTTCCTTCTGACCGCTCTGATGCGAAGAGCCTCAGACTTCCTACAGGAAAATCTCTCCCCTCGAGTGTTGCGACCATCTCATTACCAACTGCACCTGTTGCCCCTACCACAGCAACGATATATTTTCCTTTTTTCTTGAGCATATAAAGGACCTTCCTTCTCTTAATTTTTCAGATTTATTTAATTTATCACAAAAACCTTAAAATTTCTATGATACCTAATATTCAGAATTTTCGTCTGGGGAGTGAAAGGACATCTCTTACAAACCATTATATACCTTACTAAATTTTAGAAGTTTCCTGATATAATTATTTATGAAAGTGGTAGCTTTCCTTGGGAGTCCAAGGAAAAACGGAAATACAGAGCTTCTTCTCCAGGAGACGATAAGAGGGATTGAGGAATCAGGATTAAAGGTTCGCCTCTTTAATCTCAACCTTATGAATATCT
>VGWZ01000177.1 GCA_016873595.1 Nitrospira sp. | reverse complement strand
GTATCGTGTATCGTTTCTCATGCATAGACGCTGGCTTGTCAACAGGACCAATAAAGAATATATAAGATATTTATCAAAAACCGCATCTGTCTCTCCTGTTCTTGCCCAGATACTCATTAACAGAGGCATAAAGACTTCTGAAGAGATAAACAATTTCCTTAATCCTGCCATCTCAAAATTATCTGACCCTTTTGATATACCAGGTATAAACGTTGCTGTTGAGAGAATTTTGGACGCATCAAAGAGAGGCGAGAGAGTTCTTGTTCATGGTGATTATGATGTGGATGGACTCTCAGCGACTGCCATAATCTTCAAGGCATTAAAGATGCTTGGAATAGACTGCTCCTATTTTGTACCTCACAGGATGGAGCATGGCTATGGTTTTAATTTGTCATCACTTGAAGAGGCGAAACAGATAGGTGTCAAGCTGATAATAACTGTTGATTGTGGAATCACATCTTTCGAGACGGTATCTTTATCGAAGAAAGAAGGTATTGATGTCATTATCACTGACCATCATGAACCCATCATCAGTCATCAGTCATCAGTTGTCAGTCAAGAGTCAGGAGCCCCCCCCACCCACCCCTCCCCCTCGAGGGGGGAGGGCAAGGGAGGGGGTGATAGGAGTCAGAGGTTTTTGCTTCCTGATGCTTTAGCTATTGTCAATCCTAAAATCTCTAATCTCCAATCTCCAGTTTCAAATCTCTCGGGTGCGGGAGTTGCATTTAAAATTGCTCAGGCACTATCTATGATTCACGATGCAGGATTCACGATGCAGGATTTTCTAGATCTTGCTGCCCTCGGCACAATAGCTGATGTTGTTCCGATTACAGATGAAAACAGGGTTATTGTAAAAGAGGGGTTAAAGTTGTTGGAGAATGGGATAGGGCCAGGACTCATGGCACTGAAGAGTGTTTCAGGCATTGAGAAAAGAGGGCTTAAAACAGGTCTGCTCTTATTTACAATAATTCCGAGAATAAATGCAGCTGGCAGGATATCTGACTCTCGCAGGGTTGTACAGCTGTTGATTACTGATTCCGAAGATGAAGCGATTGAGATTGCATCATGGCTGGATAAGCTTAATTCAGAAAGGCAGGAAATAGAAGAAGTGATTTATCAGGAGGCCATGGGCAAGCTTAATAAAAAGGGTATAAGCCCAGCTATTGTGCTTTCATCAGAAGGGTGGCATCGGGGAGTTATTGGCATTATCGCATCAAGAATCGCAGAGTTTTTTTGTAGACCTACATTCATTGTTTCTACAGAGGGGGAAATAGCGAGGGGTTCAGCAAGAAGTATCCCTCACTTTGATATATATAAAGGTCTCACCCACTGCAGGGAATTCCTTACAGACTTTGGTGGGCATAAACAGGCTGCAGGGTTTAAACTGAAATCTGAGGATATTGTATCTTTTGAGGAAAAGATGAACAGGATTGTGAATGAATCACTTGCCGATAAAGATTTTGTACCCACTCTCGTGATAGATGCAAGTGTAAACCTCTCTGATATAACCTTCAATCTTTTAAGAGAGTTTGATATGCTTGAACCCTTCGGGTTTGGCAACCCGGAGCCACGCTTAGGATCAAAGGGACTCGAGGTCTTTAATCCAAGAGTAGTCGGAAATAATCATCTGAAGATGAAACTCAAACAGAGATCCCACTCCCTTGACGTGATAGGGTTTGATATGGCTGAGTTTATTGATAGACTTGAAGTATTAACCACGATAGATGCTGTGTTCACACCATTTATAAACGAATGGGAAGGAGGCAGATGCCTCCAGCTTAACCTGAAAGCCTACAGACCAAGCCTGTAAAAGTTAAAAGTGAAAAGTTTTTAAACCCTCAACTCTCAACTCTTAACTGTAGTTAAAATTGTATAATAAATTATGCCAGAAGAGCAGATAACCATTGATGACCTGATGAAAAAAGTTCTTTCATATAATCCTGAAGCAGATGTTGACATACTGAAAAAAGCATATCGTTTTTCAAGTGAAGCCCATTCAAGCCAGAAAAGAATAGAAGGCTCACCTTATATAGGACACCCCATCGCAGTTGCATCTATCCTCGCTGATATGAGGATGGACATTGCAACTATCACCGCAGCCCTTTTGCATGACACAATCGAAGATACGGATAAAACAATTGGAGACATAAAAAGACTTTTTGGTGAAGAAATTGCATTTCTTGTCAATGCACTCACAAAGCTTTCCAGGATGGAGTTCAAGACAAAAGAGGAAGCCCAGGCAGAGAATTTCAGAAAGATGCTTTTAGCTATGTCTGAAGATGTCAGAGTAATGTTGATAAAATTTGCAGACAGGCTTCATAACATGCACACCCTGCAACATCTTCCGGAAAGCAAACGACAAAGAATTGCTTCAGAGACGCTTGACATATATGCTCCAATAGCCAATAGACTTGGTATCGGATGGTTGAGGAATGAACTTGAAGATCTCAGCTTTAAATTCATGATGCCTGAACTTTACGATGAACTTGTGAGGAAGGTCGCAAAAAGAAAAGAGGAACAAGAAGGGTACTTAAAAGAGAACGTTGAAATAGTAACTAATAAACTGAAAGAAGTGGGTATTTCTGGAACAATATCGGGGAGGATAAAGCATTACTATGGCATTTATCAGAAGATGCAGAAACAGAAGATCACATTTGAGCAGGTTCATGATGTCCTCGGCTTGAGAATCATCACCGACACAAAAGCGAATTGCTATGCAATTCTTGGCCTGATCCACTCCCTCTGGAAACCCATTCCTGGAAGATTCAAAGATTATATAGGTGTCCCGAAATCCAATATGTACCGGTCTCTCCACACAACGGTCATCGGTCCAAAAGGAGAGAGAGTTGAGTTCCAGATAAGAACCCGAGAAATGCATATGATTGCAGATCATGGTATCGCATCACACTGGAGATATAAGGAAAAAGGTGAAATTGATGAAAAGAGCAGTAAATATATCTCATGGCTGAGAGACCTGATACAAACACAGAAAGAGCTCTCCGATGCAAAGGACTTTGTCGAGGCGGTGAAAGGTGAGGTCGTCCCTGATGTTGTGTATGTCTTTACCCCGAAGGGTGAAATAAAAGAGCTCCCTGTTGGTTCAACACCTGTTGATTTTGCATACAGTATCCATACACAGGTTGGCCATAGCTGTATTGGTGCAAAGGTCAATGGAAGGATAGTACCTCTTAAATATGATCTTAAACACGGTGACACAATTGAGATAATAACCTCTCCCTCACACGGGCCGAGCAGGGACTGGCTTAAATTTGTTGTGACACAACGTGCAAAGAGCAAAGTAAAACAGTGGATAAAAGCTGAGGAGCGAAAACAGAGTATAGAACTGGGGATCAAGCTCCTTGAAGGAGAACTGAGAAGGCATGACCTCAGCCCATCAATCCTCAAATCAGAGGATATGCAGAAAGTTTTAAAATTCTTTACTATCCAGTCCCTTGAAGATCTTTATGTGTCTGTCGGTTATGGAAAGCTATCACCCCATCAAATTGTGAATAAGTTATTACCAGAAAAACCATCTGAAGAGATTCCAGTCACAAAGGTTGCAAAGCCACCAAAAGAAGTGAAAGGCATTACCATTAAAGGAGTGGATAACGTTTTGTATCATACAGCCAAGTGTTGTTGCCCTGTACCAGGCGATAGTCTCGTGGGTTTTGTAACACGGGGAAGAGGTGTCACAATCCATCGTAAGGACTGCTCAGACCTTGAGAGGCTTGCTGTTGATGATGCAAGGCTTGTTGATGTTGAATGGAAGTCAGAGGGTGACGCAACATCGCGTGCAAGGCTCCATGTGGAGACTGTTGACAAACCTGGCATACTTGCAAATCTTAGTGCACTCATATCGTCAGTTAATGTGAATATCAGCAATGTCGAGGCAAGTTCAACCCAGGACAAAAAGGCGCACATTATATTTATCCTTGAGGTAAAAGACAAGGGACAACTCACTGGGCTTATACAGAAAATTGCACAAACAGAGGGGGTGTTAAGAGTGGGCAGATAAATGAAACCTAAATTGAGCGATTTATTTATTTAAAACCATATTAATCAAGGTATTCTAAAGAAAATGCAATCACCCAATAAGTGTCATTCTCTGGCTTGACCAGAGAATCCAGGGTTTCCCGTGAAAACGGGAA
>VGWZ01000176.1 GCA_016873595.1 Nitrospira sp. | reverse complement strand
ATAAAAAACAGATTGCTTCGGGCAAAGCCCGAAGCAATCTGGAAGTTGTTGCAATTTTTATTTATACTTTAAATTGGAGTTGCCACCTGAAGAATATTGCATTTTTCGCATTGTCATTATAAAAATTCCCTGGGACAAAATACTCGAACTGTAAAAATCCGTCAATATTCTTTGAGAATTTATGGTTAAGCATTGCTGTCGGGAGATGTCCTCTCTCATGGCCATTGCTGAACATTGCACGATACGGAGACAGAGGATTTGCTTTCTCGTTTGACCTGAAGTACTGATATGAGAGAGATAACTTTGTGTCCGGCGTTAATTCCATACTTGCTTTTGCCATATATAATTGGAGATTTGTCCAGTAACCTGGAATTGCGTAGGCGTCTGGTATCAATTCATATATCTGAACGTAGATAAGAAGCTCATTCCAATAAGGAGCTCTCGAAAATAAAGGGTCCCAATTTTCGTTTTTTTCAGTATCAGGATCATCTCCGGATAAAGAAACAAAACGAAGCTCAAACTCAGGTTTCAGTGCCATGTCCGCAAATTTACGGCTTCCAAAGATGTATCCTCCGTATCCGGTTCTGTCTCTCCCTCCGTCATATTCTCCAAACTGGTGCGCAAATTCGCCTCCAAATTTCCATGGACCGGATTTATAAACCGCCCGTGCTCCGATTGTGTTAAGATCGAGTTCAGGAGTAACACTCAATGGGGACTTAGACCCAAATGGGAACTGAAATTTTTCTTCTCTTTTAAAAATATAATATGGTTCTACAGTCAGGTTTTCACTGAGCTTATTTCTGCCATACACGACAAAAGCCTGTTCGTCAGAAGCATTCAGTATCTTCTTATGTTTGTAGTATGTTCCGGCATCTGGAACGGCAGTGCGCAATGCGGGCATATATTTATCTGTTTGTTGGTTAGTTATATAGACAAAATCTATACTGTTTTTCTCGTTGATTCTCCATTTTGCCTTCGCTGCATTAAAGTAAAAACTCCTCGAACCATCATTAGGGTTTCCATCAAGGATTAAAAATCCCTCACCATACATGTCCGGTCCCAGAAAATCCTGTCTTCCTATTTTCAGGTCAACCGGGATTCCAAATACATTGTTTGCTTTAAAATAGAAATTATCAACGATAAGCTCATTTTCATCCAATCTTTGGCCCACCGGTTGTTTATAGGGACCCAGATTATAGTACACTTCACTGGTAAGCTTAAGGTATGCACCGATATCCTTATTAAAGTCAACGCTGCCCCAGAAAGATGTCTTGAAACGAAAGAAATTTCTGTCAGGAACATTCAATGTTTTTAAATCGATAACATTATCCCAGATTTCCTGCCTGAGCCTGATAGTAGCTCCATAATCAAAGGTCATCTCAGGATAAGCATCTGAAATAACAATAATACTACCTACCAATACCAAAAAAACTGTGACTAAAACCTTTTTTATCATGTTACCCTCCCCTTTTTTAATATTGCGAAAGCATACCATAAACGGAATTTTTTTTAAATATTTTTATGCAATTAAATAAAGTATAATTTTTTTATGTAAAAACAGTAGGTTTTGGAACTCTGCAGGTGTTCTACAGATATTTTTGCTTTAGCCCAACTAATTTATGATATTATTATAAGCATCAGTGAGAAGGTACTAATATTTATATAGCCTTGATCAGTCCAAATGATAACTGAAAACTCTCTTGATCTCCTTGAGTTTCATAAACTCCTCGGGATAATTTCCAATTTTGCTCACAGTGATGCATCAAAAAAATCTGTAGTAGATATTCGTCCCCTGTATGATAGGGAGAATATCGAGAGAAGGCTCAGCCAGATTCATGAGATAAGAAAGATTGCTCATGAGGGCAATCCGCTCAAGGTATCCCCGTTTCCAGATATATCTCACCTGATCGTGAGGGTTAAACCCGAAGGAGCTTTTCTTGAGGCCAATGAACTTTCAGACTTTGTGCCTGTGTTACACATTGCATCAACCATATCACTGCAGATTAAAGAAAGATTTGATCTTCCTTTTCTGAGAGAACTCACCAATCACCTTACAGGACATCCTGATATTTTACAAATCCTTAATAAATCAATTAATAGCGAAGGGAATATCCTTGACACAGCATCAGCGATGCTTTCTGAACTGAGAAGTCAGATAAGGAGACTCGAAGTCAGAATCATAAAGAAACTCGAAGAGATAGTAAGAGACAATAGACTGTCAATTTTTTTGCAAGACGATTTTATCACAAAGAGATCAGGCAGATGGGTCATCCCGGTGAGGATGGACTCAAAAGGGCAGGTGCCGGGAGTAGTCCATGATGTCTCAAGGTCAGGTGAGACTGCATTTATCGAACCTCTTTCTATCATCAATATTGCAAATGAACTGGAAAATCTTATTGCCGAGCAAAAAGCTGAGGAGATACGAATCCTTAAAAATATATCTTCAAAAATGAGAGGTGTGATTGATCAGATTGATGCTGAGTTTCACACTATTATTTATCTCGATATGCTGAATTGTATTGCACAATTCGCTGACATGCTCAAGATGGAGACACCGCACATAAATGATTCGAATGATATTCTTCTTGTGAGAGCACTACACCCACTCTTGTTCCTTACATTCCAGAAAATGGGTAACACACAACTGGTGATCCCGCTTGATGTCCAATTGGGTGATGATAATACGGTGATGGTTATTACAGGTGCAAATGCAGGAGGAAAAACGATTGCGATTAAAACAATTGGACTCCTTCTGATTATGGCGTTATCAGGTATGCCTGTTCCTGCTGACTCTCTGTCAAGTCTTCCTCTTATTCATAATCTTCTCATTGATATAGGCGATGAACAATCAATAGAATCGAATCTTTCCACATTTTCTGCACATGTATCACACATCTCGGAAATTTTGCAAAAAGCCGATTCAAAAACACTTATCCTGATTGATGAGCTCGGCACTGGTACTGACCCTGACGAAGGGGCTGCACTTGCATGTGCTGTGCTCAAAGAGTTAAGAAAGAGCAATGCGCTCATATTTGCGACCACACATCTGACTGCGATAAAAGGATTTGTACACCAAACAGAGGGGATGATGAATGCATCCATGGAATTTGATCAAAATACACTTACTCCACTATACAGTTTAAAGGTTGGAGAGCCTGGCCAGTCATATGCCCTTGAAATAGCAAAAAGGTATGGGTTGCCCGATAATATCATCGCTTCTGCAAAGGGGATGCTCGGGAGCATGAAAGTAGAATTCGATAGCCTCATAGCCGATCTGAACGAAAAAAGAAAACAATACGAACATTCACTTCATGAACTACAGGGGCAACGTTCAGAAGTAGAGAGTAAAAACAAACTGCTCGAAAAGACGCTGTCTGAGACAGAAAACCGTCAAAAAGATATGCTCGCAAAGGCATATAAAGATGCTTCTGATATTCTTTCAGATACAAAAAGGCAGATGCATGCCTTGCTTGAAAAAGCAAGGAAAAAAGGAAAGGAAAAAATCCGTGAGAACATAAAAAAGATTGAGCTAATACAGGAGAATGTTTCTGAGAAACTCATGGAATACGACAAATATACAGTCGCTCTTACCATAGATGAAATAAAAGAAGGGGATACTGTATTCGTAAAATCACTTGGTTATGATACGTCAGTTATGGAAGTTATACAGAAACATAATCGTTTAAAGGTCATGGCTGGCAATAGAGAAATTGAAGTGTCTCTCTCAGATATAAGTTTCAAAAGAGGTAAATCTGTAGAGGTAAAGACTATTCTCACTCAAGTCACTCAAGGAGATGAAACTGTTTCATCAAAGCTCAACCTTGTAGGATTGAGAGTTGATGAGGCACTCTCCAGACTTGAACCATATCTTAATCATGCCTCCTTAGCCGGACTTTCTGAAATCACCATTATTCATGGAATTGGTAAAGGGTTGTTATCCAGAGCTGTACGAGAGCATTTGACTGGCCATCCGCTGGTAAATCATTTCAGAAGCGGAATGCCAGAGGAAGGAGGGAACGGAGTAACCGTTGTCATTCTGATATGATTAGACTGAATTTATATGTAAAAAACAGGATTTGACACATCAGACACTGTCAAGTAACTTGTTGACTTCTTCATCAAAAACGCAGTGCAAGTATTGTCCATTAGTTGTGGCTTACACCTGCAAACAAACAGTTTTGCCTCATTGAAGAATGTGAGTATTAACGATGGAAATACACATAACGAGAGAATTAACCGATGATAACCCGTCCGATTGAATGTTTTGTTAAGTAGAGACAATAATTTTATTCTTA
>VGWZ01000175.1 GCA_016873595.1 Nitrospira sp. | reverse complement strand
GTTGCAAGGAAACTCACTATACCCCATCCTGCAAACAGGAGAGTGACTATAGAGAGATAAAAAACTTTTGATAATGAAAAGACAAGAAGGGAGAATGAAAAACAAAGGGCTGATAAAGACATAAATTTTACTTTTTCTTGTAGGTCTCCCCTGAATGCGAGAAACAGTGCTGCTGATAAGGCGCCTGCCCCTGTAGTACCTACAAGAAATCCAAACCCATCAGGACCTGCGTGTAAAACCTCTACTGCAAATACAGGAAGAAATGTTATAAAAGTTAGACCTATAAAGCTAAAGACAGCAATGATGAGTATAATCCTGTATATCTCGGGTGAACTTTTTATAAACTGTATACCTTCCAGAAGATCTTTCACGATCCCTTTTGATTCTCCTTTCATATCACCCATTGTCTTCATTTTCGAAAGTGCAATAATGGTTGCAAAAAAGCTTAATGCATTGAGATAAAAACATGCAGGAAGACTTATATAAGCAATGGTGATACCTGCAATAACCGGCCCTATCATACGTGCACCATGGAATGCAGCTGAATTCAATGCGATTGCATTGAGAAGGTGTCCTTTTCCTACAATCTCTATGAAAAATGCTTGCCTTGCAGGTATGTCAAAGGCATTTACAGTACCGAGCATAGCTACTAATAAGGCAACCTGCCATATTGTAATTACATTCATATCTGTGAGGATACCAAGAAGAAAAGCCGGGATAATTGAGAGGGCCTGAGTTATTAAAAGAAGATTCCTCTTTCTGAGCCTGTCTGCTGCAATGCCGCCCAGAAGGGTGAATAAAAGAATTGGAAGCGTTCCTGCAGCTGCAACCATACCAAGATAAAATGGTGATTTTGTCAGACTATAGACAAGCCAGCCCTGTGCAACAGACTGCATCCATGTGCCTGACAGGGAAATGAGCTGGCCGAACCAGAAGAGTCTGAAGTCCCTGTAATAGAGTGCCGGAAATCTCTCTGCACTTGCCATTTTTTATTTTAACCGAATATGAAGTTTAATTTTTGCGGGAAATGTCAATTAAGAAAAAGGGGGTAGAGGGCTTTAACTGGCAGATAGTTTTGAAAAATCTGCAATGGTTGATACCGTTTTCCCTAACTCTTTTAACAATGCAAGCCTGTTTTGTTTTATCTCTTCTTGTTTGTCCATAACAAGGACATGATCAAAGAAATGGTTGATCGGACCGGTTAGTGAGGCAAAAAGATTAATTACATCAGAATACTTTTTATCCTTAAGGAGACCTGTGAGAACATACCTGACTGAATCAAGATTTTCTTTAAGCAACTTCTCAGGTTCTTCTATCAGGAGTGCTGTTTTTAATTCAGGGGGTTCTGCCTCAGGGATTATATTATGGGCCCGCTTTATTGCAAGCAGAAAATCGTTATACCCTTTGTCCTCTTTAAATCTATGGAGTGCATCGAGTCTTTCCTTTATATCCTTTGGGTGCACGTCAAGAGAAAGTGAGAGGATTGATTGTATGAAGTCAAGACTGTATCCCTGGTCTGAAAATACAGGTTCAAGCCTCTGCTCGAAAAATTGGAGTATGTTTTCCCTTACTTTATCCTTATTAGGTATGGTTGAAAAATTTTCTAATGCGTTATCAACGATTTCTGTTAATGTGATACTGTAGCCTTTGTCTAATAATATCGCAATGATTCCAAGTGCCTGTCTTCTCAGGGCAAATGGATCTTCAGACCCTGTAGGGGTGAGCCCTATGGAAAAGAAAGCAACGATGTTGTCTATCTTATCAGCTATGCTGAGAAGGTCTCCGATTTGTGTTTTTGGAAGACTTCCACCGGAATGTAGAGGGAGATACTGCTCCCCTAATGCCTCTGCAATTTCGGTATCTTCTCCATCATTGATTGCGTAATATTTACCCATAATTCCCTGTAATTCAGGAAACTCTCTGACGATGCCTGTGATGAGGTCTGTTTTTGAAAGCCATGCAGCGCTGCTCAGCCTGTCTTTTTCTGAGGGGATGATCTTGTTTGCAAGAAACTCTGCAATTGATGCAACTCGTTTCGTCTTGTTATACAGACTTCCAAGTTTGTCATGAAAGGTGACTTTTTTGAGATCCTCTATCCTGTCAAAGAGGAGCCTTTTTCTGTCCTCCTCGAAATAGAATCTCGCATCTTCAAACCTTGCCTTTATGACCCGCTCAGCACCAATCTTTACTGTCTCTGCATTTTCCTCTTTTGTATTACAGATGATGATAAAGTGGTTGATGAGTTTGTTTTCATCATTTTCTATGGCAAAGTATTTCTGGTGGTCCTTCATGACGGTAATGAGCAGTTCTTTTGGCAATTCCAGATAGTCTCTCTGAAAGCTGCAGAGTACAGGGACAGGATATTCAACAAGATACGTCACTGTTTCTATGAGTTCTTCATCTTCAACAGGTCTTCCATCTACTGTGGTAGACAGTCTTCTAATGCCCTCGAGAATCATTTTTTTTCTTTCTTCCTGGTCAAGGATGACAAAGTTGTTTTTAAGAAGGTTAATGTAAGTTGAAATATCCTTCACCTGGAATAGAGCAGGTGAAAGGAAGCGGTGTCCCCTTGTCATGTTGCTACTTTTAATACCATCTATCTCAAAATTGATGGTATCTTTCCCAAACAGAGCTAATAGCCAGTGTATTGGTCTGACAAACCATATGTTTCTGTCTCCCCACTTCATGGCCTTTGGGAAGCGTAGAGAAAGTACTATCCTTTTTAATATCTCTGGCAGGATGTCTCTCACAGCCATTCGTTGTTCTTCAATCACTGCAACAACATATTCACCCTTATCTTTCTTTTTTGTAATGAGACTCTCAACAGCTACACTCTGGGATTTTGCAAACTTTAAAGCTGCTTTGGTAGGGGTGCCTGTAGAATCAAAGGCTGCCTTTTTCGGAGGGCCAAATACCTCTCGTACACGACCCTCCTGCATTTCAGGCAATCCATGAGCGATAAGACTCAGTCTTCTCGGGGTTGCATACGTCTTTATTTCTGAAAACTCAATAAAAATTTCTTTTAAAACTGCAATGGTGTTTTCTTTCAGACTCTGGATTGCTCCTGGCAAAAACCGTGCAGGTATTTCCTCAGTACCGATTTCAAGAAGAAGGGGGAAGTTCAGAATTTCTTCGTTTCCCATTTTAATCCCTTTGTTCCATTTGTGTGAGGAGCGGGAATCCCATCTCTTCCCTTTGCCTGTAATATGCTTCTGCACAGTGTTTTGCAAGATTTCTTACACGTGCAATATATCCTGTCCTTTCTGTTACAGAGAGGACACCCCTTGCATCAAGTAAGTTAAATGTGTGTGAGCACTTCAGGCAGAACTCATACGATGGAACGACAAGCCCGAGTTTATTGAGTCTGATTGACTCCTTCTCATATGCATCAAACTGTCTTGTGAGGAGTTCTGTATCAGCATAATCAAAATTATACTTTGAGAATTCCACTTCATCACTATGGTGGATTTCGCCGTATTTTATGCCCTCGCACCAGTCAAGGTTAAATACATTGTCCACTCCCTGCAAATACATTGCAATTCTTTCGAGTCCATACGTTAATTCAAGTGAGACAGGTTTAAGATCTATGCCTCCAACCTGCTGGAAATAGGTGAACTGTGTGATTTCCATGCCATCAAGCCATACCTCCCATCCGAGGCCCCATGCACCAAGTGTGGGAGATTCCCAGTCATCCTCAACAAATCTGATATCATGTTTGAGAGGGTCTATCCCTAAATAAAAAAGGCTTTCGAGATAGACTTCCTGGCTGTCTGATGGAGATGGTTTCAGGATGACCTGATACTGGTAATAGTGCTGGAGCCTGTTCGGGTTTTCTCCATATCTTCCATCAGTTGGCCTCCTTGATGGCTCAACATAAGCAACTTTCCATGGCTCTGGCCCTAAAACCCTGAAAAATGTTGCAGGGTGGAAAGTGCCCGCACCTACCTCCAGGTCATAAGGTTGAAGGAGTATGCAACCTTTCTCTGACCAGAACTGCTGAAGTTTTAAAATCAATTCTTGAAAATACATAACGTACTCCGTTCTCAGTGAACACTTTATTTCTTAGGGCTATCATGTTCTTGATGAACTCACAAAGCCCTTAAAATTATCAGAGGGTAACAAAAATCATAAAGGAAGGGTAGAGTTTTTGTCAAACCTGTTTTCTGTATTCTTATATGAAACGACATAAATAATTGCGTATATTATCAGATTGTGTTATATTAGGAACAAATCAATTTTGTGAGGAGGTTTGTTCCTATGAAGCGAATTATAATACCAGATGCAGAGATTTTTATTG
>VGWZ01000174.1 GCA_016873595.1 Nitrospira sp. | reverse complement strand
CATATACCACATCCGTAGCAGTTCAGTACATTAACAGAGCATTTTTCATTTCTTCTGTCATAGGTAATAGCGTCAAAATAACACCTGTCCTTGCACTCCTGACAACCATCGCATTTCAGAGGGTCGATAGAGGAGACATATTCACCCTTCCACATGATCTTTCCGACTTCCATTTTCAACTGAAATCTATAAGCCATGCAATCCCTGTCGCAGTTACATATTGCACCAATAAAGGGTGTATGAAATGTCCAGACACTGTGTGCATTGCCTTTGGGCAACCCTCTAACTATTATCGGAAGTAATCAATACCATTATAGCAAATTTGGTTTCTGAGAATTTCAGAAAACATTGAAGAGTATAATTTTTAAGCAAATATATCATATTTTTATTATAATTAGACTTAATGAAGAAAGGGATATACATACTTCCAAACACGCTGACGCTCTGCGGGCTGTTCTGCGGGTTTTATTCAATCCTTGCAGCACTCAAGGGCGATTATCTTTATGCTGCATGGGCTATATTGGCGGCTAATGTTTTTGACGGTCTTGATGGTTGGGTTGCAAGACTTACAAGCAGCACGACAAGATTTGGCATAGAATTGGACTCTTTATCAGATCTTGTTGCCTTTGGTGTTGCACCGGCAGTAATGCTCTATAAGTGGGCACTTGAGCCCTTCGGTCGCGTTGGATGGGCTGCTGCATTTCTGTTTGTGGCATGCGGCGCCTTGAGACTTGCTAGATATAACATTCAAATGGGAACATCCGAATCCAAGTCATTCACAGGTATGCCTATACCTGGCGCTGCAATAATCGTTGCAACACTTCTCATCTTCTACTTTGAAAAATGGGGCACCTTACCAGATAAAAATTATTTTATCCTGATTTTTACTATCTTTCTTTCTGTGCTCATGGTCAGCACATTAAGGTTTCATGGTTTAAAGGAACTGGATTTAAGTAAACGTAAGCCATTTTGGATATTGGTTGCAATAGTCATGGTACTCGTCGTGATTATAATACATCCTCAGGTCGCACTTTTCTTATTTGCTATGATTTACTTAGTTGGTGGTTTAATCGAAAATATATTCCTTTATTACAGGAAACGAAAACAAATGAGCAAGACGGGAGTTACAAAATGAGAATAATCAAAATATTTGATACCACACTTCGTGATGGTGAACAGTCACCTGGCGCCTCTATGAATGTTCAGGAAAAGTTAACAGTAGCAAAGCAGCTTGCAAAACTTGGTGTTAATATTATTGAAGCTGGATTTGCATTCAGTTCACCCGGTGATTTTGAGGCAATAAGAACTATAAGCAACGAGGTGGAAGGACCAATCATATGCAGCCTTGCCAGAGCAAGGGAAGAGGATATAAAAAGCGCATGGGAAGCACTGAAGGATGCTCCCAAGAAAAGGATTCATACATTTCATTCTACTTCTGATATCCACCTGAAATATCAGTTCCGTGTGAGCAGAGAAGAGGCCCTCAAGAGGTCTGTCGAGATGGTCAAACTTGCAAGGAGCTTTGTAGATGATGTGGAATTTTCACCTATGGATGCAACCAGAACTGATATCAGTTATCTCTGCGAGGTTGTGGAAGCTGTTATAGAGGCGGGTGCTTCAACAGTAAATATACCTGATACCGTTGGATATAGTATTCCTATTGAATTTGGTGAAATGATAAAGACTATCCACGAAAGGGTTAAAACTATTGATAAGGCTGTGATCTCAGTGCACTGTCATAATGATCTCGGGTTAGCAACTGCCAATTCTTTGTCAGCAGTAATCAATGGGGCAGGACAGATTGAATGCACAATCAACGGTATTGGAGAGCGAGCCGGAAACTGTTCAATGGAAGAGGTTGTGATGTCGCTAAGGACAAGACGCGATATTTTTCATGCTGATACCAGGATAAATACAGAAGAGATAATGCGGAGCAGCAGGCTTGTGACAAAAATAACAGGTATGTATGTACAGCCTAATAAAGCAATCGTTGGAGCTAATGCATTTGCACATGAATCCGGAATTCATCAGGACGGACTTCTCAAGGAAAAGACCACCTATGAAATCATTAAGCCAGAAAGTGTAGGCCTTTATGCTACAAAGCTTGTTCTCGGAAAGCACTCGGGAAGACATGCATTTAAATCGAGGCTTAAGGAGCTTGGACATATTCTTACAGATGAAGAACTCAATAAGACATTCGAACGATTCAAGAAGCTTGCTGATCAGAAGAAAGATATATTTGATGAGGATATTGAGGCATTAATTTCTGAAGGTGTTACAAAGGTGCCAGAGGTTTATAGTCTTATTGAACTTTTTGTATCAAGCGGAACAAAACAAAAACCTACTTCCACGGTCACACTTAAGGTCGGTGAAAATTTGATCCACAGGACCGAACACGGTGATGGTCCAGTGGATGCAACATACAAAGCCATCGCTTCTCTCACTGATACAAAAAGCAATCTTTTAAAATTTGAAGTAAAAGGCATTACCGGGGGAACTGATGCTCTTGGTGAGGTAATAGTCTCACTCGAGGAAGAAGGCAGGACTGTGAGGGGACACGGTGCTGATACGGATATCATCGTTGCTTCTGCAAAGGCATATATCAACGCCCTGAACAAGCTGGCAGCAAGAAGAAAAATGTCATCATGACCCTCTCTGAAAATTCTCTGAAGGTACTCCAGCGGAGATATCTCATCAGGGGTGAGTCAGGAAATATCATAGAAACACCTGAGGAGATGTTCACAAGAGTTGCAAAAAACGTTTCTTCTGCAGAAAGCCAGTATAACAGCAGTCCTGAAGACTGGGAAAAGAAATTCTACACTCTCTTGACTGACCTCAAATTCCTTCCAAATTCCCCTGCTCTGATGAATGCAGGGAAAGAGATGGGACAGCTTGCCGCATGTTTTGTGCTTCCAGTTGATGACTCTATGAAAAGCATCTTCGACACATTAAAGAATGCTGCTTTAATCTTACAGAGTGGCGGTGGCACAGGATTTTCTTTTTCGAGACTCAGACCAAAGGCAGACATCGTCCGTTCAACAGGTGGAATTGCAAGTGGTCCTGTTTCATTTATGAGAATCTATAACACTGCAACAGAGGTGATTAAACAGGGTGGAGCACGACGAGGAGCAAACATGGGTATCCTGCGTATTGACCATCCGGACATTTTAGATTTTATTATGATAAAAAGGTCTGATGGAGAACTTACAAACTTCAATATTTCTGTTTCAGTTACTGACTCATTTATGGATGCACTTAAAAATGATGAAGAATATGAGCTTATCAACCCGAGGACTGAGGCTGTCATTGGTAAAATGAAGGCAAAGACTGTATTTGACGCAATGGTAGAAAGTGCATGGGAGACAGGTGACCCTGGAGTCATCTTTATCGACAGGATTAACAAAACAAATCCAACACCTCATATTGGAACTATTGAGTCAACAAACCCTTGCGGAGAGCAACCCCTACTTCCTTATGAGGCATGTGTGTTAGGGTCTATCAACCTATCAAAATATGTAAAACAGTCAACGGTCACCAGTCCTCAGACAACAGTCAGGAACATAACTCAACAAATAGATTTTGAAAGCCTCTCAGAGGACATAAAAACCGCTGTAAGATTTTTAGACAATTGTATAGATGTGAATAAATATCCAATTCCCGCGATAGAGGAGATGCATAAAGGTAATAGAAAAATCGGGCTTGGCGTCATGGGATGGGCTGACATGTTGATACTGCTCGGTATTCCTTATAATCACAAAAAAGCATTTCACCTCGCTCGGGATTTGATGAAATTCGTAAGAGATACTGCTCGACAGGCATCTGTGGAACTTGCAGAGAAAAGAGGTGTTTTCCCTAATTTTAAGGGGTCTGTTTATGACGCTCCTGGTATGCCAAGTGTAAGAAATGCAACAACCACAACCATTGCACCAACAGGCACACTCTCGATTATTGCAGACTGTTCAAGCGGTATTGAGCCCCTGTTTGCTCTCGCATATAAGAGACTTATATTAGAATCAGAACTTTATGAAATGAACAAATACTTCTTTGGGATAGCTCAAAATAGAGGGTTTTATAGCGATGAACTCAGAGAAAAGGTTATCGCAAAAGGTTATTTAAGAGGTATTCAAGAGGTTCCAAATGATATAAAGAGGCTTTTTAAAACAGCACATGATATCCCGCCAGAAGACCATATAGAGATGCAGGCATGCTTCCAGGAATACACTGATAATGCAGTATCGAAAACCATCAATATGCCCTATAGATCAAAGAAGGAGGATGTTGCAAAAGCATTCTTGTTCGCATATGAAAAGGGCTGCAAAGGGATTAC
>VGWZ01000173.1 GCA_016873595.1 Nitrospira sp. | reverse complement strand
TGATGTTTTCAGGCGTTTTCCTTATAACCGGTGTAATAACTATTGTGATTATCACTCTACTCGATCTTCTCGTAATCAATATCCTGGTAATTCCCTTAGAGGAGAGAGAACTTTTAATCCGTTTCGGTGAAGATTATGGGCTCTATAAAAAAAAGGTACCCTCGCGATTCTTCCCCTGGATTCATACAAAAAAGTATAATTTTAAGTAATAGATAACCTTACGGCAAAATCCTGCAGCCACTTGTCAGTCTTTAGTATTTTCAGTCATGGATATTTCAAGAACTATTTTTCCCCAACCACCGCATTGGACACCGACATCGAAACATCCTGCTCTTTTGAAACGCATATCATTAGGATTGACACCTGCATAGAACAACTCGTTGGATGAGAATATCATAGAGGTACATGCACTTAATGCATAGATACATATTTTCTCAGGGTTCTCCTTTGTTAAAAGGTTTCCTGCTCCATCAAACACAAACTTGTCGCCTACCTTATGCTGGCTATTACAGCCATGAGACTCGACTACCTTTATTATGATTTTTCTTCTCTCCAATTCAATGCCCTTGTCAACAACTTCTTCATTTCTTGCATTGCTTTTAAACAGTTCCATTTCGTCATTTGTGTAGCCAAGACGTTTCTTAAGAAGACTCCATTTTAATCTATTCCATACTGCTTTCTTAATACTCATTTAAATCACCTCTAATGTCTAATGCTTTATCTGTACGGTGGCTATCAGCCATCCGCACGAGGATTTGTTATGCAAAAATATTTATGTGTATATCGTGTTTATACTTCACTATAACGTTTCTTACTTGTTTAACCTGATAAGGTTTTGCCATAGTGCCTAAATAGAAGCTAACGAGACGAAGATCGTAATGAGAATGATAAAATTATGTATTATATATCGCATATTGATTACCTGTTATTTCTTGACTAGTTCTACTCTGCGGTTCTTAGCTCTACCTTCTTCGGTCTTATTGTCAGCTATTGGTTTATCTTGACCATGCCCGACAGAGTTCAGGCGTTTTGCATTAATACCTTGTGAGACTATTGCATTCACAACAGCTTTCGCCCGGTCGTCAGAGAGTATCTTATTAGATTTCGGGTTACCCACGTTGTCTGTGTGGCCTTCCACGCCTATCTTCAGACCGGGATTTGCCTTCATCATCTCTACAATCTGATTGATGATGGGCTTTGACTCAGGTTTAATTGTTGACTTGTCAGTATCAAAGTTTATGTAAAGGGCAATATGCCCCTCACGGTTGAGGGCATCGAACATGTCACTTGCCGTGACATCCTGCTTCATCGCTTCTTTCACTACGACAGTGAGGTAATAGTCGCCCCCGTCGTTAAATGGCACGACTTCTACCCAAAGCTCGTTGCCGCTTTTAATGACCTTCCCAATCATCATTCGGTAGCCGCAATTTTCGGCGCAATTCGCACCGGAACATTCTCCATCGAATAGTATAGTTCCTCCCATGTTTTTAACAGCATTCACATAGTTGCGCGAAATCTGAAGATCGCTTGATCGTTTGGCATTTTCCTTCAGTGTGTACGCTCTATGTTGTTTCTTTCCTTCCACTGTAATACATTCTTTTCCATTAAAGAAACGATAATCAGTGAACTCCTGTTCTGCGGCATCGATTATTTTATAATTTGGCATTCCTGAAAAAAATGGTGTATCCTTAAATTCAGATTCTGCTCCTACCGCAGAAAATACCCCTGAGACTATTAGATAGATGATACAGAAAAACCATGTACTTCTTGATATGTTTTGCATAGTAACTCCTTTTACTTATACATTTAAAATATATTATGCCGCTAACAATTATTACACGAATTATCTGTTGACATCTTTCACGGAACGAATATAGCACATTTTATAATTTTCCAAAATACATAATCTAATAAAATCAACGATAATATTTTCTTGAGATTTCTTATTTTATAGTCTGTAAGAAATCATTAAATCTTTTATAAAAGACATTCATTATTTTTATCATTAATTATCTTTTCATTCAAAAACTTCCAAAATAATTTGCACCTACAAATATGGGATGTGTCCCTTATATTTTATATTTGAGCATTTTTGAGTGATTGCAATTACCCCTCCTGGAAAGCCTCGATAATTGTTTCTAGGCTATCATCACATGCTGCGCATAGATGCTCAAAATGCTGACGAAAGCTACCGAATCGTTGCAATGCTTCTTTTTTAACTTTCTCTGCTTCGCTACCAGAAGCATGCCCTTTCAATATAGAGCGTAAGTTGTGAACTTCATGGAATGGCGACATCAACAGGTGTGCATGTTCTTCCTCAAATCCTACGGCAATTAGACATTCTTCAGTAAGTTTAAGGCCTCTTAGCTTTATATCTGGAGTTCTGCCCATCTCTTTTGCCTTATTACGCAACCACTTTTCTT
Source organism: Nitrospira sp. (assembly GCA_016873595.1). Lineage (GTDB taxonomy): Bacteria > Nitrospirota > Thermodesulfovibrionia > Thermodesulfovibrionales > SM23-35 > VGWZ01. The sequence continues at coordinate 1,920 of VGWZ01000173.1, read as the reverse complement.
CAAAACCCTCGACAACCAACTGATCCAGGTTCAATACTTCCTCTGCCCATTCATCGCTGGATGATGTAAAAGGGTAATGGACCTTCTTGGGCACATTTTGGTCCCTCAAGGTCCACCAACCGACTTTTGCCCGATGAAGATTTTCGAGCTTATGTTTTAAGCTAGAAAGCGGGTCGTATCCATCATAAAATTGGCCTTCAAAATCTGTAGTAATCGCCCTTTCTGAAAGAGGTGCTTTGGGCTTTTCATTATATTGTTTCCAATGCAGTTGTTCCTCATAAGGGAGGTGGCTCAAATATATAAGATAGGTATGAACTTGACCGGCAGTATTTATATCGAATGTTTTTAAATGCCACGCCCCACGACAGCCAACAGACCTGTTTTCTAGCTGGTACTTTTCCCTATCGCTTTTGTATTTTAACAGGACTTCAGGTCTAAAGAATGCTGGAGTAATTTCGAAAGGAAGATCTGATTCAGTAAAGTAATTAGCTAAGCATGAAGGATCGCAGGATATTTCAGCAATTCTTTTGTTCTTCCAGTCATGCGCAATAAATGTTGCATACTGTTTTGGCTCCTCAGGTGTAGGCCTGCCCCACATGTTATTTATCACTTTCTCTTTTGGGACGCTAATATTGGTTAGTTGAAATCCTCTTGAGTAGCTTCCATAGTCATCGGATACTACCAAACTTCCAAAAATATTATTCTTCCCCTCAAATTTTATCGGCTCATTCCGATTACCCCAACCGGAAAAACTACCTGATTTATACCGAGTAAAGTCAAACATACGAATTAAAGAAAAAATACATACGCCGGTATATTCCCCAAGAATCCACTTGTTTATAGTGATTATCGTACCAGTCTCATTGTTAGGCAAACCTCTCAATTCAATTATTTTTACAACATCTTCAAGGTCACCGAATTTATCAAGTCTGCACCAAGCGTTTCGCTCTGATATGAAGTGTACACCCAAAATATGAGAAATTTTTTGTTCTAACTCAAAATACCGCTTTTTGGATTCAACACCCTCAAAAGATCTTCCGAATATTATCTGCTCTCCCTTACTTAGTGCTTTACTGCCAGCACTAGAAAGCGGCCCCTCAATCCAAGCATCATCTTGGGAGCAGGCTATCCCCCAAGTTGAATAAGGATTGTGACTCCACCCTAAAAGGTCCTCGATGGTGGAGTCATTTAGTTTGACATCAGGGATTAGAACAGCATGGATGAAAACATGTGGCAATGACGCATAAATAATAATATTTTCATCTTCAATTTCTTTTTCCAGAAAATGGAGCACATCTCCTTGCTGGATCCAGACATTAAAAACCTCTTTTTGATCAGGCTCAATTGAAAGAGGTAAAATTTTTTCAGGATTATGAAGGTCCATTACTTACTCATTATTCATATAAATCTTCCAAAGTCCGTTGGACAGATTTATGAAATTAACATTATTTTTTATGTCGCATGCGTCTTTTGAGATGAGTTTAGGGCAATTTGAAAGGCGTGTCAAGAAAAATTCTATCTTTCTATGTTTAATTAATGGAAAAATATCCTTGGTGTACGGGGTCCTCTCGATAAATAATAACAATAAGGCTAAAGGAGCTTTTTAAAGTTATCTCAAAAAGCAGAAAATCAAAGTGTTCTTTTTTTAAAGGCTCTGACAGAGCCACAATATTAAATGAAGATTTTAGTAATCTATTCCTTTCTGAGGTTCTATACCCTGTCTGTAAGCATGCTTTACTTCCTTCATTTCTGTAACCGTGTGAGCTCTTTTTATCACTTTGGGATGAGCATGCCTGCCAGTGAGAATGAGGTGCATGAGAGGGGGCTTATTGTTTATCAAATCAAGCACCTGAGGAAGATCTACCAGTTTCAATTTGATGGCATTGTTGATTTCATCAAGGATGAGGATATCAAACTTTC
>VGWZ01000172.1 GCA_016873595.1 Nitrospira sp. | reverse complement strand
CTCGAAGAGGAAAAGGTAAGATGGCTTATTGTAAAAACTGAAGGACTGCCATTAAATCGTTAATAGAGATCGTTATAGTCCAAAATACAGAGATTGCTTCGCTCCGCTCGCAATGACAAATCAAGTAATAGCAATGTTTTCTGTCATTGCGAGGAGTCCAGATTTAACTCGGTATTCCCTGTAGTCTTGCTACAGGGTTTCCTTATTTGTCATTCCGCACTTGATGCGGAATCCAGTTTCTTTATTTTTTCTGGTTTCCTGCTTCCACAGGAATGACAGCATACCATAGTTACAAATATATTTAGATAACCTGCGGTCTTGCCGCAGGGTTGTTCATTCAGGACGAAGAAGCAATCTTATTCGATAAAAGTCAATGAAAAGCTCCATACAGGTAATGATTTTTTCGAAAGAGGGTCGTATAATAGTTAAAGGCCGAAGTGGCGGAACTGGCAGACGCGCTAGGTTCAGGGTCTAGTGGCTGAAAGGCTGTGCGGGTTCAAATCCCGCCTTCGGCACCATGAAATACTTCTTGTAACAATATATAGGGTTTCTATGGATTTAAAATTTCTAAGTATTTTGTCATTCCTGTGAAAACAGGAATCCAGGAGAATAAGTTACTTGAAACCCTCTGGATTCCGCATCAAGTGCGGAATGACAGACTCGATACATCGCAGCTCTGCTGTGAGATATTTAATTAAAAAAGGGGAAATTCATGAAAAAACTTTCTCATATTGATAAAAAGGGCAAGGCAAAGATGGTGGATGTGAGTGAAAAACCTGCTACTTTCAGAGAAGCTGTTGCAAAAGGCTCTGTATTTATGAAGCCCAAAACACTCAAGTTAATCAGGGAGATGGGAATATCGAAGGGTGATGTCCTTGGGGTTGCAAAGGTTGCAGGTATAATGGCTGCAAAAAAAACAAGTGAACTTATACCAATGTGCCACCCATTGAATATTTCATCGGTAACTATAGAATTCAAACTTGATAGCAAGAAAAATAAGATAGATATAACGTCATGCGTAAAGGTTACAGGCCAGACTGGTGTCGAGATGGAGGCCCTGACTGCTGTATCTGTAGCTGCATTAACTATTTATGACATGTGTAAGGCGGTTGATAAGGAAATGACTATTTCAGAGGTTATGCTTGTGGAGAAACGTGGAGGAAGAAGCGGAGTGTTTAAAAGAAGCTGATTATTTTTCTGTCTGTTCCAGTCCTTCCTTTGCCCTGATATTTTCTGGATCAAATTTCAATGCTTTCTCGAACTGGCTATGTGCCCTCTTTTTCATGCCTGCCTTCATATAAATCAGACCGAGATTCGCATGGTGCTCTGCATTATATGGCTCAAGCTTTATTGCCTGAAGCAATGCCAGTTCAGCCTCCTTTAGTCTGTTTGGAATCTTGGATAAAGATAATGAAAGGTAACTCCAGTATTTTGGTCTCCCCGGGTCTAATTTGGTTGCCCACCTCAAAGAGTCAGAGGCACCCCAGAAATTTCCCTTTTTAAATTCTTCGACCCCTCGCCTGAACTGTTCTTTTGCAAGCGCAGTATCAAACGCTTCCTTTTGTTGATCTTCATCAGAAGGTACATATTCCGGTTCCCTTTTCTTAGGGTCCTTAGTCGTATTGTATGCCTGTGTTAATGCATCAAATATTGTGGTGAGCTTGTCTTTGATTTCCGGGTCGGTGGAACTGAAGTACCTGTCGGGATGGAATTCCTTCGCGAGCCTGTAATAATTCTTCTTTATGGTTTCTTCGTCTGCCCGTTCATTTATCTCAAGGAGTTCATTTGAGCTGAGCCTCTCGAGGTTTAAATATATCTCGTCTACTCTTTTTCTGAATGCCTCTTCCTCTTCTGAAAATGGTTCCAGAATATCGTGTAAAGAAACTGTCTCTTCAGCCTCATCTGCTCTTTCTACTCCTTTATCTTTTTCTTCGAGCATATCTATAGACCATAAGACATAGAGGGTCTTCAGGGCTTCAAATGAACTCATCGATGAATTGTCAATAAGCTCTTTAATTGTCTTTGTGCCATTAATCACAGAGAGCATCTCATGGTCTTGGGAGGTGAGTTCTATTTTTTGGAATAGATTTTTTGGATCACTGCTCAGCTTGAGGACAGAATCTGTATCAGGCATCTCATTCCGGATTCTGTTCCAGTTATCTATCCTTTTTACTCCTTCGTAAATGAGGTTGCCCATACTCATTTTTAGGGTTATTACTTCCTGTGTGGGTATCTCTCCCTCATCAAAATCATATTCAGCATCCTCGAGATGGAAAATACTGTAGATTATTTCTTTTACCTGGTATTTCACACCCCAGAAGAGGTCTTTTGGAGCAAGGTATCCAAGCTCAACAAGTATTGCACCCTGCCTTTTCCCTGTCTGTTTGAGGAGTTCTACAGATCTATCATACTGTTCCATAGTAATCTTTCCTGCCTTGAGAAGCATCTCGCCTAACCTGTCGTCCTCATAAGTTGACGAGGCAAAGATAGCATCTCCTTTAATTAAAAAAATCTTTTTAGTAAAGGCAGGAGTCTTTATGATCAGGGTACCTGTTTTCCTGGTTCTGTTTAAATAAATAAGAATCTTGGGAAAGCTGAATTCCTTGAGAGTGCCTTTGAACGGTATCTCTGTCATTTATATCGTGCAACCTCGAATCTGAAAATTTCTGTCTCTTCCTGAGGTAGAATACCTGCCTTTAATTTTGCTATCCTTAACTGATCTTCAACAGTATCAACTCCTTCGATGTCAGGCAGGAGCAGTCCTTTCCTGTATCCACTTACAACGATTACCCCATACTTTTTGGGGTCAAGCTCATCTATTTTTTTAACCTTCTCAGAAGGAGAGAGGACATCAACAGAATAGACTATATCTCCAAGCTCATCTTTTTCTACAGGTGAAAACCTGTAGTCCTGTGTTGCAGCAGCTATCGCATTTTTTATTATCTCAAGGGCAATATTCTCACATTGTGGCATGTAAGTTCCTATACATCCCCTGAGCTGTCCGTGTTTTTTAAGTGAGACAAAAACCCCTGCCTTTTTCACCATTTCAGGCAGAATAGGTTTTGGTGGGTCAATAGTTCTCCCTTCCCTGACGTATGTCTCTATTGTATTTTTTGCGAGTTCAACAAGAGGATGCATCTATTTTCCTCTCAGAAGTGTATAGTCAGCTACGGTGAACAGTGCTTCCTTTGCAGGTGAATCAGAAAAGAGTGCAAGTTCTTTCTTCGCATCTGTAATAATATCTCTTGCCTTATGGAGAGAAATTTTTATTACATCATATTTTTTAAAAAGCTTCAATATTTTTTTAAGGCTTCCTTTTGTAAAACCATTCTTTATTATGTTCTTCACCTCTTCGATTTCTATGTCTGATGAGGTTTTCAAAAGGTATATAAGCGGGAGTGTTATTTTCCCTTCTTTAAGGTCCTTGCCGAGGCGTTTGCCAAGTTCACTCTCATCTGCTGTGTAGTCAAGTATGTCATCTGCCATCTGAAACGCAACCCCTGTCTTCATACCGAATTGTGCAAGTGCATTCTCCTTATCCTCAGGCATGGAGCCGAGAATTGCTCCTATCCTACATGCAGCAGAGATCAGGGCACCGGTCTTTGAAGAGATAATGTTGAGGTATTCATCTTCTGTGGTGTCAGGGTCTCCTGTCTTTACAAGTTGCAAGATTTCACCTTCTGCCATCTTTGTTGTTGCCTCAGAAAGTATTTCCATGATCTTCTGGCTTTTATGCATGACCGCGAGCCTCAAGGCATTTGAATAGAGAAAATCACCAACAAGTATGACAACCTGGTTTCCCCACATAGAATGAGCAGGGGATTTTCCCCTTCTTATCTCTGCACCATCTATCACATCGTCATGGAGCAGGGAGGCTGTATGTATAGATTCAACAATGCTTGCGAAGGTGAGACGTGCGTCTCCTGAGTAACCTGCCATCTCTGCGCTTAAAATCAGGAGCAGTGGTCTGATTCTTTTGCCGCCACCTTCAATGAGGTAGTTTCCAATATGAGGTATCTGATAGACTTTGCTCTTGAAGAGGTCTTTAAGCCTGTCTTCTATAATCCTCAGTTCTTGCTCGTATAATCCAAAAACCTCTTGCAAATCCATTTCTGAATGATAGGATAGCTCCTGTTTTAATGTCAAGTGTATTAAGTAAGTCCCCTGTTCGACAGTCATAGGTTAACAGAAATGAAATTTCTATGTAAAATCAAATTGTTAGCGTGAAGACAAAAATTTGGCGTGTTACTATGAAATTAACCCTTCAAATCAATCCTGTATAGCTTAGGTGGCGGAGAAAAATTCAGCTTTTTCAATATATTAGCCTGTTCAGAGGTCAGTTCGGTACGCTGCAGTATTCGTCCATCTT
>VGWZ01000171.1 GCA_016873595.1 Nitrospira sp. | reverse complement strand
AATTTATTTCCTCTTAACGATTGTTCATTGAATCTTCTTATCAATGATTAGAGTTTTAAAGTATTTTATCCTGTGGTACAATTTTAAAGTATGACAAAAAGAGCAGGAATTATCATCATAGGCGATGAGCTACTCTCAGGTTTAGTTGACGATAGTAATGCACTATTCATGGTAAAAGAGTTGAGACAAAAGGGAGTGGACGTTCGACGTGTCTCTTTTATCAAAGACGATGTTGATGATATCGCAAGAGAAGTCAAAATGTTTTCAGAGGCTTTCGATTATGTGTTTACATCAGGAGGTATTGGGCCAACACACGATGATGTATCCATCGAAGGGATTTCAAAGGCTTTCAATGTGAGGACTGTGATCAATGGACGATTGAGGGCTGTTCTTGAAAAAATGTTCAAAACCGCCCTAACTCCGGAACAGTTACGGATGGCTGAGGTACCTGAAGGTGCAGAGGTCATATCTGATGATACGATTGGTCTTCCACTCATTAAATATAAAAATGTATATATTTTCCCTGGTATTCCCGAGCTCCTCAAGAAGAAATTCTTTGTTATAGAGAAGATGTTATTCACTGATAACCCGCCCTTGATTAAAAGAATATATATAAAAGAATTTGAATCAAAAGTTGCGCCGATTTTAAATGAGATTGTAAAAAATCACAAGAACGTAAAAATAGGCTCTTATCCATTTATGAATATCGAAGAGTACAATCTCATGATCATAATCGAATCGTATGATAGAGATAACTTGCAAAATGCATTTCAAGACTTGATGAGCAGTCTTTCTTCAGACAAGACAGTAAGAGTGGAAGAGTGAAGATAAATAAGGTGAGAAAATAAATAAATTCAAATAATGTCAATTACAAAAGAACAGCTTAATTTTTCAGGTTGGCTCGCGATTGTAAGTGCGTTTGTCACACTTATCGTCTTCATTATGACTATAAAAGATGTGACAGAGACAAAGGCGATCAAAGTGCTATTGACACTCATAAGTTTAGGGGCGTTTGTCTAGATATTCCTGTGTCTTAGAAAATTGTTCAATATGCGGTTTAAATTTCACGATGTTGATACGTATATTTCGGTGCTTATATGGGGTAATGTGGTTTTGTCTATCCTTAATTTGTTATCTTTAGTACGTAGCGAACTGGAGGCATCACTGATAGGCTTCTTGATGGGTGCTTTTATTCTCTTGCAAATTATTTACATTGTATTTGCGATAAGGATTCTCCGCCTCCCTGATAATCTCTTTGGTCTTCTTAAGCCATTCTCTTATACATCAATTGCTAGTGGGATATGCTTGGCATCCATCATTTTGATACCTGTAGGGTTTATTGTGTCAGCAGCTGCAGATGTAATCCTTGGAATAATATTCTTCAGAGCTGCAAAACAGTAATAGTATCATGATGGATTGACGTTATCCTAAAATTTATACCCTTCCTGATTCGATAGCATTTTTCCTGACTCCCCATACCTTATCATCATCAGCTAATTTCATTACGGTTTCCATTTTCGCACTTGGGTTTTTGCCAAGATTTGTTCTCACCAGCGTATCTTCATCATCAGATAATTCTTGTAAAATTTCTACCGGTGTATTGGGGTTTATTGCCACATTATTCCTGACAGACCATTCTTTATCCTTCGCTAACTTCTTCAAAGTTTCTTTCGGGGTATTACGATTCTTTGCAACAGCACTTCTGATCATCCAATCCTGGTCATCAGAAAGTTCATCTAAGGCTTCTGAAGGAGTATCAGGGTCATTTGCGACACGCCATTTTTTACTCTTTTCCATAATGCATACCTCCTTATTATATGTGTAACTATTTTAACTTAGATTGCTAAAAGTCAAATATCAAACTGGAAGCCATTTTAATCTTTTCTTCCTTCTAAGTCAATACCAAAGATGAACATACCAAAGATGAATGGGGTAACCTGTGAAAAGGGCAGTAAATGAAATGTACCAAATGTTAATTCTCTTCTATGCCGAATATCTTGTGTTTGCCGAAGTGCGGCTTCGTACAGTCGCCGCACTTCGGCTTTAGACCAAACATCCAGCTATTTACTGAATATCTCGAAGAATGGTGGGAAAGTACCTATCAGTCCAAGGATGATCAGAATCACCGAGGCAGCAGAAATGCCCGAAAAGCTCACTTGTTTGTTCTTCCACAAACTACCGAGTATTATCCAAGATACCAGCCACGTAATGACTGCTAAAGTGGTTTTACCGCTCAGGGGACCGACTGGGTTGTAAAAAACAAGAGCTTTTTTGACAGAGTCAATGGCCTCTGCAAGAGTTGTAAACAGTCCAAGAACCATACTACCTATACCTGCTGATAGGATGGCTGCTGCTACCGGGCCGTTGGTCAGATTTTTTTGTTGTTGCATAATTTTTTCCCTCCCTTCTACCGAATAGGAGCCATCTTATTAATAAAGGCCCCAAAGATAACGGCTACTGCAGCCGCAAAAAAAGCAATAGAAAAGAGCACGACTACTGCCTTACGAATCTTCTCCTCTTCGACTAATTTGGTACCATAACGGACTATGATATAGGCCACTGCCGTAACCAGAATGGGTGCTAACCAGGCGACATGCTCTTTCCACTCCATGCCAAAGGTATGCCAGCCAGCCCGGTCAGGACTGGCAAGCAGGTATGATCGTGGGAATTCTGTTAGATCAGCTCCTGCCGGTGGTTTCGCCCTGTACCAAATATAAACAATAGGTACGGGTAATGACTGTTGCCCAGAGTATAAGAGCTGTAGTCCAAATAGCAAAGCCCAATTGGCGTACACGCTGCTCGGCTGCTGCTACTCTCTCAGGGTGTAGACTCCACAAGGCCACCAGGATACCGGAAAAAGCAATGAAAAAGAGGGATCCTAAGCCCATCCCGTGAATCACTGTCCATAATTCTCGCCATGTGATTACCATAACTTCTCCTTCTTTCTGCCTTTCAGGCAGCATCTCATATAGTTATTTTCTAAAGTGATAAATTTATCCTTTTTAAAAAATGGTATCTAAAAGTAGAAAAATTGCAAGAGAAATGCCATGCTATAACTTATTGATATTAAAGAATATTAAAAATAATTGGATAACCCTGTCAGGCAATTTGTCTTACTGTAAGGACATAATGCCCGAAGGGCTCAGATGAGAAAATAATGTTAAAGTGAGCTCTCAATTTTGTTCTTGTCGTAACAACAAAGAGTTGGTATTATTTAAGCTACAAAATATTTCAATCTAAAATAATTTTATGTGAAGTTATACTCCTACGGTTTAATAGTATATTTCATGAATGACTTTTATTGCACCATATGGTTCTTTAAAATTTATTTAAGAAGGAAGGTTGATGAAGGGGACTGAAAGCATTATTGTTTTCAAAAAGCATAGGTTACATAAAAGATAGTGTTATAAGTATTAACCACACAGTGGAAGGAGAATTTTCTGTGGCTATCCGAGATAAAATCTTAGTTCTTATGTTTTCTGTTGTTTCTTTTCTACTCGTCGCCGGTTGTTCATCCGATAACAGTTCTACGCCAAAGAACAACGTGCCTGCCTATATTGAGCAACAGGCGCAACGTCTTATTGCTGACCTCACCGCACAGGGCTACGAGGTCACTCGAGGTTATTTCAAGCTGTACACTCAGGATGACTGCACTTATTCTTATGAAACGATGAAGAGTTGCTACGGCAACAATCCAGCAGCGCCATACATTATGTTTGCAGTGCAGCCCTGGCCGGAAGAGTTTGTAGACCCTGCAACTAAGCTCGCATTCGGTCTGCTATACCAGGGCTATAACGTCACCTTCCGCTTCGATCCGAGGGAAGCGATCGTCATCCTCGGTCTTATGCCACCGCCGGCTGCCTATTTTGGGCTGCAGACCTACGTTTTCACCCGGGAAGGCACATATGACAAGACCAGTACGATGTACCAATATATTGCGACTCACTATCCCGCAATGCTTGGATTTTTCTTCAACACTGTGCCTATGAATCAGAAACGCATTCAGCTTGCTGCCAGCCTGGGCAACAGCAATAATAATGTCGTTGTCCAGCAACAGTCTGGATCTGCATTCTACCATGAGAGTTTTTTTATTATTACGCCGGACCAGTTCATGGACAGCGCGGTTAGGGCATCCCTCAACAGAATAGCAGTAGAAAATGCAAATATCTTTACCGAGCCTATCCCCTCCACAGTGGGTGACCTTTCCGAGGTAAAGACAGGGCTGGATGAACACGCTGATGAGCTTCTGTGGGTGATGCGATATGCCATGCCTCTGGATAACGGAGAACCCAGCACTCCTTCTTATATCTGGAAAAAAGACCTGCCTCTGGTCGTTCTGCGTGTTGAGACTGTTGAAAAAGTCATTTTGATAATCTTACATCTTTCATACAGGATATTTTTAAAATCCCTTTTTTAATTTCTACCTTGTTTATCTAAATAATAATTATCAAATCCCTCTGTAATTATATCTTC
>VGWZ01000170.1 GCA_016873595.1 Nitrospira sp. | reverse complement strand
GGTACATTTTGAGTGCATATTTTTGTTCTCCTTTCGTTTAGAGTTAATTGTTTTCTAAGCTATTGATTCTAATACGAAAGGAGAATCTTTTTTAGATTTTATGAATATCTAACTGCATTATTTGGGTTAATATTGAAGTTGTTTGATGGAGGAAATAATATGAGACTTCCACTGCAAATTTCTGCACGTAATTTTGACCTTCCCGAAACTTTCAGGGAAGACATCCGCAAGAAAGCTGAGAACCTAGATAAATATTACGACCAAATCATGAGATGCAGGATCATGGTAGAAGTTCCCCACCGTCATCGCCGTGAAGGGGCATTGTACAATATACGTATTGATATGACTGTACCTGGTGCAGAACTGGTAATAAAACGCGAGCCACACAAAGACCTCAATGTAGCGATAAGAGATGCTTTTGATGCAGCTCGCCGCCAGTTAGAGGACTTTGCCAGACGACATCGAGGTGCTGTAAAACACCACGAAGAAACACCTCATGCGCACATAAGTGCACTGTTTTCTGATAAGGGTTACGGCTTTCTGACCACGTCAGACGGCGCAGAGATCTATTTTCACGAGCACAGCGTAATAAACTATGATTTTAAGCACCTGAAGGTCGGAATGGAGGTGCGTTTTGTGGAAGAACAGGGTGAAAAGGGACCACAGGCCAGTACTGTGAAAGTAATAGAAAGCTAAACCTTGTTTTTTATACAAATAATAAACTGTAACTGAAAGTACATAGGACCTTCTTCATACTCACCTTTAAAAATCAAGACACTTTTTGAACAAGCTTTTTCCTGTATTTGCTTACTCATGAATTGCTGATCACCATTTGGACGATTCTGATTTTTCAAACTTTGCAATAAAAATTTAACCGAGCAAGATCTTCAATTCACTGCGTCTATTTGGATGTTTAAGTTTTCTCAGTGCTTTTGCCTCTATTTGCCTTACTCTTTCACGGGTAATAGAAAGATGTCTCCCTATTTCTTCGAGGGTGTAGTCTTTTTCACATTCTATACCAAATCTCATTCTTATAACCTCCGCTTCCCTGGGAGTCAGAGTATTAAGAACCTTCAGTATATGTTCGGTGACATTATTTCTTTCTGTATCAGAGTATGGTGAAGGACTATTTTTGTCACTAATAAAATCCTCGAGTTTTGAATCTTCATCTCCTATTGGAGTTTGAAGAGCTATGGGGTCCTGTATTGCCTTGAATACTTCTTCGATTTTTCCAGTTGAAACTTCCAATCTTTTGGCAATTTCTTCTTTATTCGGTTCCCTTCCAAGCTGTTGTCTTAATTCTCTGGACGCTCTGGTAGCCTTGTTATAAAATTCAACTGCATGTACAGGAACTCTGATAGTTTTTGTCTGATCAATCAATGCCCTTGTTATTCCCTGTCTTATCCACCATGTTGCATAGGTGCTGAACTTAAAACCCATTTCATATTTAAACTTATCCACAGCCTTCATAAGACCGATATTCCCTTCCTGAATCAGATCCAGCAGAGTTAATCCCCTTCCTACATAATTTTTAGCTATATTAATTACCAATCTCAGGTTACGGGTTACTAATTCATTCTTTGCTTCGCTGACAAGGGTTCTTGCCTTGGTTATCCTATCCCACATGGCTTTCAATTCGTCAACCTTGATTCCCACCTCTGATTCAACTCGCTTATACTCACTCTGAACTTCTTTTGCAGTGGCATCAAGTTGTACGGAATTGATATCTTGTTTCTTTTTTTCTTTTATCATTTTTTTCAGGTCTTTTAAAGTCCCATATCCGGCAATCTTTCGATCTGCGATTTCTATTTTTAGTATGAGGTTTTCAAGTATTTTCAAGCTCATTTCAAGAGCTTCATCGGTTTTTTCTTCCTCTGAATTTTTCAAGTCCTCTTCGTCTTTGCCATCTAAACTCGCTTCGAGTTTCTTGTATAAAGGCAGTGCTGTCACTATCCCTTTAATAATCTCTTTTCCTTCTTCCATCCTCTTCGCGATCTCTATTTCTTCATCCCTTTTAAGTATTGTAATATTCCCCATCGAATGGAAATATGTTTGAACAATGTCCTCAGTTTCATCATATTCCTCTTCATCCTCTGAAGTTAAGACTTCTTCTTCGGCAGTGTCAGTCTCCTGATCATCTATCACTTCAACTCCCATATCATGTAGAAGGTCCATAAGGTCTTCTAACTCGTCCGGGGAGTAATATTCTGAGGGAAGAGCGTCATTTATCTCATTATAAGTAAGCGTTCCACGCCTCTTGCCTATGTCTATAATGTCTTCAAAAATGTCTTTTTCTTTCATGGTACTCCTTAAAATATGGTTATTAAGGTTATTTGTATAAACTAAGGTCTTACAGCTCAATATGTAGGTGCACTGCCTTTTGATTTTGACAACAGGAGGTAATTAGATAGGGTAAAACATAAAATTGTTCAGCTGATTAAACGACCTAAGCATTTTGATATATTATAACAAATTTGTTGATTTTGTGCAGGATTAGAGTACTAACTATCCGTGGCTAAAGACAATTTAGGCGATCGTGTGACGCATCAATTCTATTTACTAATAGGTTCACACATTTAACACCCTCCCCTCAATCCCCTCCCGTCGAGGGAGGGGAAATAATAGATCCCCTCTCCCCTGGCGGGAGTGGGCAAGGGTGAGGGGGTGTGGTTTTACTTATGAACTCCTTAGTAACTACTGTTGGAGATAGTGCAGCTTTAGTAATCATGGAATTATTCTTTGCTGGTTATTACTGTTCATGAAAATGGTTGATTTCGAGAGAAAATAATAGATAAATACTGATTAGGATATGAAATCAGCTCAGGTATTCCTTTTATCATTCTAATCACCTATTGAAATAAATTATTTAAAAAGTATACTCTTAATTAAGAAAGGGAATTGCGAGACCCAGAACGGGATTAAACCTAAGGACCAAGTAACTGGGTTAGGGAGCGGGAGTTAGATGCGGTAAGCAAGCCTCCAGCAGCGAGGAGGAAACCCGAAGCATCTACCGAGGCACCCACTTAAATGAAAGAGCTCAAGGTATCCCGGAACTGAGATCGCAAGAATATTTTAAAGCCATATAAGTGTATCCTGCCATACATAAAGAGCATGGCAGAGGTTAAGATTATCGAAGTAGAGGTTGTCCAATCGATCAAACCCTTATATGGCTTTATTTATTTTTATGAAAAAGTAATTACCCGCTGTTCATAATTAGCACTGATAGGAAACTATAAAGACATAAATTCATAAACATATAAAGTGTTTCTATATTGAATACTAAATATCTTCATAACCATTTCTAAAACAGGAGAAATAAGCGGTATTTTACGATAATCGTTATTAAGGAGATGATACAATGGATTTAGATGATGAAATAAGAAAATTAGCCTATGAACTGTATGAGAAAAGCGGTAAGATAGCAGGCCGGGACATTGATAACTGGCTTGAAGCAGAGAAAATTATACGAGCAAGGCGTGGAGGCAAAAGAAATCCTGAAACCGAGCAATCTTCTTCTCCAAAAAAGAAAAGGATATCAACAAGTAAAAAAGCATCAAAAAAGTAGCAATAAAAAATAAAAAAGATTAAAGCATAGTTCATTAACAAATGTCTTCCTAATAGCGTTAACCCGAAAACAAAAGGAGTGTTTTTATGGCAAAGAAAGAGAAGAAAGAATTGGTAAAAGTTGAACCAGCAAAAGCTCTATCACCTTTTCAGGAAATGATGGAAAGACGGTTTGAAGATTTTTTCAGAAGACCATTTTCATTGATGCCATCGTGGTGGCCACGACTGAGGATGCCTGAAGTAGAAGAAATTGTTCCATCGATGGATATCTTTACAGAAGGCGATGATGTAGTGGTTAAGGCAGATTTGCCCGGAATGAAAAAAGAAGATATTGATGTAAGCCTGACTAAAGATACCATAACCATTTCTGGAGACAAGAAGAAAGAGGAAAAGATTGAAAAAAAGGATTATTACAGTTTTGAGCGTTCCTATGGTTCTTTCAAACGTTCATTCAGTCTGCCTGCAGAGGTCCAGACGGAAAAGGCATCTGCAAAATTTAAAGATGGGGTACTGGAGATAAGAATACCAAAGACTGAAGAAGCTAAGAAAAAAGAGAAAAAAGTAGTGATTGAATAATACACAGGAAGTGGGTTTAGGAAAAAGGCATGTTATGTAATTCTCAGCAAATTAACCGATGAAGGGAGAAAGACCCTCAAGCAGAAACCTTCGAGGATATTTGAGGTTAACAATGAATTGAGGGCTATGGGGGTAAAGATGAAAGAGCAGTTTGCTGTGTTAGGGCCTTATGATTTTGTGAATATCGTTGAGGCACCGGACAATCTGACTATAATGAAATAATAAGACATTCCGATCTTCAACTGCTCAGTGTATTGCTGTTTTTTCCTATAGTATGTTTATAATGACCCTGAAAAACTTTTGCCTGTGCTATCAGGATAAATTCGGGTACCAGTTTGA
>VGWZ01000169.1 GCA_016873595.1 Nitrospira sp. | reverse complement strand
AAGATGACAAAGTTATCTCTCATAAAGTGACAAAAAAGATAGATGACGAGACAAAAACAGCTCTAACAGCGTTTGCAATAAAGGCAATAAGGGTCGATGACTCGTAGAGCAGAAAAGATGTATTGGCGAAAATGAATACCACTTTCTTTATTTTTCAAGGACTTACGTTCAAAAATTTATAAAGTCGGGTGTAAACAAGATTTGGGCAGGAATTAAAAGCTCTTATTGGTCAATAATTCCTTTGAAAACACTCTTTACTTCTGACAATATCTCTTTATGGACGGCAGGGGTTCCAGCAACTATATTGCCTGTGAGCAGGTAATCAGGCTCTCCGCCGAAATCTGTAATAACTCCCCCTGCTTCCTTTATAAGTATGGCTCCTGCGGCTATATCCCATTGACTGAGACCGATTTCAAAAAACCCTTCACATCTTCCGCAGGCAAGATAGGCAAGGTCAAGTGCAGCAGAACCAGCCCTCCTCAGATCACTCACCTTATTGAAGACATTTTTGAAAAGGTTAAGATATGCATCAATCAGTTCTTTCCTCCGGAAAGGAAACCCGGTTGTAATAAGACTATCTTTTAATGAAGTGACTTCAGATACCCTTATAGGCTTTTCATTTAGAAATGCCCCCCTTCCCTTTTCTGCAGTAAAAAGCTCATTTTTTACTATATCAAGTGTTACGCCTAAGATTATTTCTTTCTTATATTCAAGGGCTAAGGAGACAGAAAAAACAGGATATTGATGAATATAATTTGTCGTGCCATCAAGAGGATCTATTATCCAGCGATATTCACCTGTCTCGGTTTCTTTAATGGATTCTTCGGCAAGAAAAACATGATGGGAATATTTTTCTTTTATTGTATGTATAATAATTTGCTCTGACTCTTTGTCAACAAGCGTCACAAAGTCCGATGCCTGTTTGAGTGCAATGTCTTTCTTGGAAATCCTGCCAAGATTTTCCTTTATGAATTGTCCTGCACTCTTTGCAGCTCTCACCGCAGTATGAAGAAATTCGTTACCGGACATAATGTATTTCTGAAATTTACTGAATCTTTATCACCTGTTTATCTGTAACAATTATATCAACCTTTATGTCATGGTGTTCTGAAGGGATTGATTGAACAAGCTGTTCTTCATATGCCAGCGCAATTAAGGGTATTTTCTCATGCATGCTAAAAAGCAACGCATCGTAATATCCTGCTCCATACCCAAGCCTGTTGCCTGAATAATCGAACCCTATACCAGGAATGATCATAAGGTCAATATCATTAATGTCAATTAACCTTTCATCAGATAAAAAAGGTTCTGGGATTCCACTATAACCAAGAGATAACTCACCCGTATCTTTTATCTCATACAAATTGAGTTTATGTCTGTCCTTATCAACTTTTGGAAGTACAACCCTTTTCCCCATTTTCAGAGATTCCTTCATCATGTCAATAGTGTTGACTTCTGTCCTGAAAGACGCATAGAACAATACAGTATATGCTTTCTTGAACTCTGGCATAGTGATTAGTTTTTTTATTATACGCAAGTCTTTCTTTTTTCTTTCCAAAGAAGGGATAGAATTTCTTATTTCAATGATCTCTTTTCTGAGTTTCTTTTTCATAAAATGTAACAAATGCATTATTTATTGACTCAAAGACTTTTCAATCCTCCCTTTAATCTCTTTCACCTCTGCCACACTCTCAGGAGAATAACTATAGGGCGAGCATCCTTTAATATCTGCAGCCAATATTGCATTGTGAAATCTAATCGAACCTATCAGTTCCATATTCCTGATATTATCTTTTATAAAATTGAAATCCTCATTACTCCTCACTTTATTCGCAACAACAAATACCTTTTTTACACCAAGTTTTTCTGCCATTTCCTTAACCGTCTTCGCTGTCTGTATGCTCCTTTGCCCTGGTTCAACAACAACGATAAATGCATCAACAGCCTCTGCAGTTCCCCTTGTGAGATGCTCTATGCCTGCTTCCATATCAACAATAACAACCTCATTCCTCTCAACAACAAGATGCCCCAGAAGCCTTCTCAGAAGCACATTTTCGGGACAGTAACATCCGGATGCTGCGGTCTTTGGCTTTCCCATGATAAGGAGAACAATTCCGTTGAAATGATACCCGATACTCTCTGGCAGGTCATCAACCTTGGGGTTGAGTGAGAACATTACACCCATGCTTCCAGGTTTTGCTCCTGTTCTCTCCTCTACAAGCTCAGCCATCTCTGCTAAAGGAACTATTTTTCGGGCCTGCTCTACTGAAATACCTAATGCTGATGCGAGGTTTGCATCAGGGTCAGCATCAACAGCGATAACCCTTTTCCCTTCTGCCGCAAAAAGATGGCTTAATAGAGAAGCAAGTGTGGTTTTACCAACGCCGCCCTTCCCTGTGATTGCGATCTTCATACTATAGGATACCTTTTGATATAATATGCTACATTATCTTATCAGATTAAAAGTACAAAGGAAAACGATGAGATTATGGCAGAATAAGCTGAGGTTAGTAAGCCTTATCATATTGATCGTTTTTTGGGCACATAACTTCCTCTGGCCTGAAAAGGTTCTTGCTACATTTGCTCAAGTTGATAAAGTAGTGGTGATCAAAAGTAAAAGACTGATGATATTATTACAAAATGGTGAAATTTTAAAGACGTACAGGATTGCCCTTGGCAAACAGCCTGTAGGACATAAAACACGGGAAGGAGATCAGAAAACCCCTGAAGGAAGTTATATTCTTAATTCAAGAAATGTAAAAAGTAAGTACCATTTATCCATAACAATTTCATATCCGAATGAATCCGATATCCTGAAAGCTCAGGAGCAAGGGGTTTCGCCGGGTGGCAGTATAATGATTCATGGTCTACCTGAAGACTTAGAAAGCCTCGGGAAATTGCACAGGACTCTGGACTGGACAAATGGATGTATTGCAGTGACTAATTCTGAAATTGAGGAAATCTGGCAACTTGTTCCGGATGGAACACAAATAGAAATTAAGCCTTAATACATTACATCAACTAAATTTTGCGCACGTTCTGTGTCAAGTTCTTTTAAAATTATATACTCTTCAAAAGCAGCTGTTTTGTCTCCATTAAGAAAATAGGCGATACCGAGATTGAAGTGTGTTGCAGAATTTTTTGGGTCTATAGTTATTGCCTTTTTAAATGTATGAAGGGCCAGTGAATACTTGCCAAGAACAATATAAAGAGTACCTAACTTATTGTAAGTTGACTGGGAATCCGGCTTCATTTTTATTGCCTTTGTATATGCGTCTATGGCCTCAGGATATTTGCCGCGTCTGTCATAAGCCAACCCGAGATTCACATACGCTTCTCCATAATCAGGTTTCATTATTATTGCCTGTTTGTATGCTTCTATAGCCTCTCTGTACATACTTCTTTTGTCATAGCTGGAACCAAGGAGAAAATATGATTCGGCAGTATCTAATTTTATTTCTAATCCTTCCATCCCGTCAGGTTTCATATGTTTTTCAGAAATATCACTTTTTTCACCAAGGCTCACAAGTTTCTGCTTCATCTTCTTTTTTTGTACTTTTCTGTAGTTATCAAGCTGATTTGCAACATGCCTTATTGAAATTGCCCCATTATGACTCTGCTTCTTTTTCAAGGGTGATAGTGCAACAGCTATGACTTCACCTTTCATATTAAATACAGGGCTTCCACTACTCCTTTGAGTAACAGGCATGGTAATCTCAATAAAATCATCCTTTTCACGCACATTCTTTATCGTGCTTCCTGAGATGGCAGTCTCTAATCCTGACGGTCTTCCTATAACAAATATTTTTTCTTTCTGTTTCGGTCTGTAGTCAACAGCAAGTTTGACTGTGGGAAGATCTTTTGCGTTTATTTTCAATAAGGCAAGATTATTTTTATAACTGCATGAGAATACATCCTCCATGGGGTAAAACCTGTCTCCTTCTGTTCTCACCACAAGGCTGTGTCCTACTTCTTTAAGCCATGTTGTAATCACAGAGCAGGTTGTTACAATAATTCCACTCTGGTCAACAATAAACCCACTTTCTGAAACAACCTGCTTCCCGTTACTATCATTCACATAAACGGTAACAACTGCTTTTTTTTGTTTAGTTATAACATCAGGAATTCCCGCATCAACAGGTGAAACAATAAAAATTAAAAGAAGAAAAATAAGAATAAAAATAACTTTATAAGAATTCCTTCTCTTTTCCACCTGAAAATACCTCTAAACTGTCATGCTGCCCTGAATCAAGTTCAGGGTATTTCAGCATCTAATAAAATCAAAGCGTTATGAGACCCTGAAACAAGTTCAGGGAGACAAAAAGTAAGTTTTTGGACAGGCCTGTATTTCTCATTTTCAAAATAGCGAACAATTATAAAATTACATTATTATAATTCTCTAATAATTTTTTTAAAATCTCAAATACATAAGGATGTCTGTAGCTACTCATTAAACCCTTTATATCCTGATTTGAGTGAGATATAA
>VGWZ01000168.1 GCA_016873595.1 Nitrospira sp. | reverse complement strand
TCCCCCCTCTGCCTGTCAATGTATCTGCCGTTACCTCTACTTTGCTGATTTTGCACTTGCTTTTGTTTTCTCTTTGTTTCATAATTTCCTCACTTATTGGGTGATATTTTTTTGTTGTTTTGCAAACCTATTATAACAAGGATCTATCGCCCTCTAAGTGATTTTTTCTATGTTTTTATTACCTATGAATCGCTCAGATTAGGTAATAAATTGATGGTAGAATCTCATCATAACGGTTTGTTCTGAAAAGCCATTAAAAAGTTTGCCTAAAAGTTGTTCATCTTCAGGACGAACAGGTCTTATCACCGCAGGTGTTCCATCTTCCAGGGTAATCTCTTTCACATAACTGACTGGATACGGGCATATTGAAAGATGTGGAGGGCATAGTGTATCCTTTATGCTTTTTAAGTCTTTTGGGATCTCTTCTTCGAGTAAAATACCTGCATCTAAGGCAAATCCTTCCTTATCGGTGATGAAAAACGGGTTTATGTCTATCTCTTTAATGTGAGGAAAGTCAATGATGAGCTGAGAAAATCTTACCATGATTTCTTCCATGTATCTCAAAGTGTTTTCGAAAGAATGTTGTCCATTGAGATAGCGATAGATTTTCGTCTCACTCATCATATACCGTGCTAACGTTTGATTAAGAGGAGGAAGGCCAATGGAATAGTCGCCAATTGCTTCGAGAAGTTCTCCTCCTGTACCGAAGATTATGACTGACCCGAAGGATTTGTCTTTCTTTGCACCAATGACAAGTTCATAACCCAGTTTAATAATCATTGGCTGAATCAGGACCTGAGCTTGTGGGTCTCCACAGGAGGTTGCAACATCCTTGAGTCTTTTAAAGGCATCTCTTACCGAGTCTCTATCTCTCACGTTAAGGATTACCCCCCCTTTTTCCACTTTATGAAAGATTTTTGGAGAATCAATTTTTAAAACTACCGGATATCCAGTCTCTTCTGAAATCTGCAGCGCTTCATCCTCTGTTTTTGCATTCCATGTGGGAATTACGGGTATGCCATAGGCTTTAAGTATATCCTTCACCTCATTCATGGTTAAAACAAGCCTCTTGTCTCCTGAGGCTCTATTGATTATGTCGAGAACCTTCATATAGTCAGGTATAAAGTCTTTGAGAAGAGCTTCAGGAGCTTCAAAGAGAAGTTTTAGATTGTGGTCATAACGATACATATAGATAAAGCTCCTCGCAGCCTGTTCAGGAGTTACAAAGGTTGGGATGCCTTTGTCATTGAGAAATTCTCGAGCAGCGCTTACCTGATCTCCTTCAAGCCAACTGGTTAATAATGGCTTATATATGTAAGTTTGTGCAGTTCTGGCTACAGCCTCTGCAGTCTCCTTAGGTTTAGTGCCGAAAGACGGTGTATGGATAACCAGGACTCCATCGACTTCCTTGTCACGTAAGCAGCTTTTGACAGCTATCTCATAATCTTCTGGAGTAGCGTTATAAAGCAAATCAATAGGATTTTGAATCTTCCTTTTTGAAGGTACATGATCTCTGAGGTTATTTAATGTTTCCTGACTGAGATGAGCCAATTCACCCCCCATTCTCAAAAGCGTATCAACAGCTATTACCGCCGGAGCACCTGAATTGGTAATTATAGCCAGACGATTTCCTTTAGGACGCCTCTGTTTGGCCATGGTTTCAGCTAAATAGAAAAGGTCAATCATCTCATCTACCCTGATTGCGCCAGCCCGTTTGAAGACAGCGTCATAGATTCTATCCTCTCCTGCGATAGTCCCAGAATGTGTCAAGGCTACTTTGGCTGATGCTTCATATCTTCCTGATTTGATTACCACGATTGGTTTACTACAGGCAAAGGCACGAACAGATGTCATGAACTTACGACCTCTTCTTATTGACTCAAGATAGAGAATAATAGCCCTTGTTTCTGGATCAACACCTAAAAAGTCAATCATGTTAGAAAAACCGATATCTAACCTTAATCCAATTGACACGAAACAACTGAACCCTACGTTTTTACTTACAGCCCTATCAAGAAGAGCGTCTGATAAAGTAACACTTTGAGATATAACAGCAATATTGCCTTTCGGAGGCATCTTTGGAAAAAGACTGGCATTGAGCTTTATCCCTGGTCTTAAAAAACCTATTGAATTGGGACCAAGGACTCTAAAACCATATTTTAAGGAAGAGTCTTTTATCTGTGTCTGGAGGAGCTGCGGGTTTTCAACTCTGTAGTTAAAATCAGGGCATAAAATAATGACGCCCTTTACCCTTTTTTGGCCACATTCGTCAAGGGCTATAAGGATATCTTCAGGAGGAATAGCCACGATAGCTAAATCTATTTCACGTTGGATAGCGTTGATTGTCTTATATGCCTCTACCCCCTGTACAGCTTCCATATCGGGGTTCACAGGATACACTGACCCCTTAAAACCAGTTCCTAAGAGATTTCTAAATATGCGGTAACCTAATGACTCCTGATTCTCGTTTGCTCCGATAACAGCTATCCTCCGAGGGTTAAATAAAAATTCAAGATTTTTAACTGACATATTCTAACTCCTCTATACGATAAAATTTTCTCACCACATTTAATTACGATATGTACTTAGGTTTTTATATCGGTGTATATGTTTATAATACCATACGTTTTGATTTTATAGACGAGATTCTGTATGTATTATAAGCCTTAAAAAGGATAAAATGGCAGGCATTAAGAGAAAAAATGTAGGTCAGACTTTTATCCGACCTACATTAAATTTGCAATTTCTAATTTCTAACTTCTAATTTCTATTTTCTATTTTTAGGCTCTTCCCTTAACGAGATCATCGACTACCGAAGGGTCAGCAAGGGTACTTGTATCTCCAAGATCTTTTACATCTCCTCTTGCAATCTTTCTCAATATCCTCCTCATTATTTTACCACTCCTCGTTTTTGGTAGACCTGGTGTAAATTGTATTTTGTCAGGAGATGCAATTGGACCAATGACTCGTCTTATTTGACCTACGAGCATTTTCCTGAGCTCTTCTGATGGTTGACGTCCTTCCTTTAAGGTGACGAATACATATATGCCCTCGCCTTTGATGTCATGAGGGAATCCAACTACTGCTGCCTCTGCAACAGCCTCGTGAGCTACAAAGGCTGATTCCAGCTCTGCTGTGCCAAGCCTGTGGCCTGAAATATTAAGGACATCATCAATCCTACCCATAAGCCAGTAATCACCATCTTCATCAATTCGTGCACCATCGCCTGTAAAGTATTTTCCAGGGAATTTTGTAAAGTAGACTTCCTTAATGCGTTTGTTTTCAGGGTCTCCGTATGTGCCCCTTAAGATTCCAGGCCATGGTCTATCAATAACAAGGTATCCACCTTCGTTTACTCCTACTGGAGTGCCATCTTCTCTTAAAATTGATGGTACAACTCCTGGAAATGGTTTAGTAGCTGAACCAGGTTTCAAAGTCATTGCACCTGGTAAGGGGGTTATCAAAATTCCACCGGTCTCTGTCTGCCACCAGGTATCAACTACAGGGAGCTTCCCTCTCCCTACATGTGTGTGGTACCACATCCATGCCTCTGGATTTATTGGCTCTCCAACGGTACCAAGCAATCTCAGTGAGGATAGGTCATGTTTCTTAACCCATTCCGGACCCTCCCTCATGAGTGCTCGTATCGCTGTAGGAGCTGTATAAAAAATGGTAACCCCATATTTGTCTACAATATCCCAGAATCTTCCAGGAGTCGGATAGGCGGGTATTCCCTCAAACATAAGGCTTGTTGCACCACAACTCAATGGTCCATAAACGATGTAGGTATGGCCTGTAACCCATCCAATGTCTGCAGTGCAGAAATGAATGTCCTCATCACGATAGTCAAATATCCATTTAAAGGTAAGATTTGAATAAACTAAATATCCTCCTGTTGTGTGGAGGACTCCCTTTGGCTTTCCTGTAGAGCCTGACGTATAAAGGATAAATAGTGGATCCTCTGCATCCATCCATTCTGGTTCACAATAGGCAGAGATATCAGGGTCTTCCATCTCATCATGCCACCATACATCCCTTTCAGGCTCCAAAACGACATTATACAGTCTTCTTTCCATTCTCACTACTATCATTCTTTCTACCGAAGGGCATTCCTGAAGAGCGATATCGGCATTTGCCTTTAGAGGAACAATTCTTCCTCCCCTGACACCTCTTTCTGCAGTAATGACGAGTTTTGAATTACAATCCTGAATCCTTTCCTTAAGAGCTTGTGCGCTGAATCCACCAAAAATAACACTGTGGATTGCTCCTATTCTTGCACATGCGAGCATGGCAATTGGAAGCTCTGGTCTCATGGGCAGATAGATTGTTACCCTGTCACCCTTTTTAATTCCATTTTTCTTAAGTACATTTGCAAACTTATTGACTTCGTAGTAAAGTTGCTGGTAGGTATAGGTGACATAGCGACCATCGTCTCTCTCCCATATAATGGCAGCCCTATTTCTGATGGGTGTTTTGAGGAATCTGTCCAGGCAG
>VGWZ01000167.1 GCA_016873595.1 Nitrospira sp. | reverse complement strand
CAATGAACTGCTGACCATCAAGCCGTGTCAAGCCATCTGGATTAAAAAACACTGTGGTCGCATCCTCATCGCTCGCAGCACCTCCTGCGTATGCATTTCCAAGACCACTCACACCTTGTTCAATAAGTGCAAATCCAGCACCAAGGGCAGAACCAGAAGCAGTGAAAAGAATAAAGACTGTGACAAGTACAAATGTCTTAATTGTGAAACTACATAGACTCTTCATGACACTCCTCCTTTTCATAGATTATTTTATTAATGTCCTCTACTCCATAGAGTTATTGTTACGTGGTCTACTACAGAAACAAGGTATAAACTTTTTTTTTAGGTAAGAGTACTATTGAGGATGTTTTGATATTCATGGTAATTAATAGTTGGTATCTATTAATTTTTCAGGAAAATAGAATACTTGCCTTTGGGGTCAAAGTCAAGAAAATATATAGTTTTAAAAAACAATTTAGTAATTATTAAGTTACAAAGTTATAATGAATTCTCTGTTGTGGGATAGGCTGTTTTATATCTTTATCGGTCAAAATGTTTGGACGGGTACTTTTTCTTAAGTTGGGTGAGGAATGATTGATCTTCTCGATATTTCCTATCAAATATATCCTTGTGTTCATAGTAATAGGACAGTGCGTCATGGATTTGCTCAAGCCTTAGATGAGGGTATTCATCAATTATCTTATCAGCACTCAAACCCATAAAGTTCATATTTTATGGCAATATCTATTACCTTTATGCGAGTGCCACTAATAACAGGCTGTCCACCTGAAATCTTAGGGTTTATTGATATACACGGATGTTTTGTCCTTTTTTCTACAACTGGCATACTCAATCCTCCTTTATGCCCATATTTTACCTGAATTCACTCCTAAAATCATCCACCCGAATCTTCCTCTCCTCTCCCGTTATCCCATAAAGCTCATAAACAATCTCATCTCTCTGCTCGTTGGTTATTGCGAGATAACGATCGGCTGAGGGAGGTCATGCTTTATTTTTCGTTTTCCTGAGAAATTGCTTTCTCTAATGCGGTAATAAGAGGGGGAAGGTCATCCGTGATAGTATCCCAAACTCTGTCGAGGTCGATATCAAAATAAACATGGATAAGGCGGTTTCTCATGGCAATAATGCTTGCCCATGGAATTTCTTTGTGTTTAACCTGGAATTCCTTTGAAACAGTAGAAGCTGCCTCTCCGATAATCTCAATTGATTTTACAATAGAGAGCGCCAGCATCCTATCAGTATAGAGATCTTTCCTGTTTTTGTTCTTAGCAAAAGAGAGCACTTCTTTTGCCGCATCAATCATATGCCGCAAACGGATGAGATCATCCTTCGGCATATTGAACCTCAGCAGAGGAAAGCACTTCCTCACGGAAGTAGCGGCTTAAGTCAGCCGGGGTTCTCAAGTCCACTTTCCTTCCCAAAATTTCTGATAACTCAAGCTCCATGCCTGCCAGGCGTATCAACCCTACAATCTGGCCGGGTTCGAATTCCACGAGCACATCTACATCGCTGTCCTGCGTAAAATGGTCGCTGATAACCGAGCCAAAAAAAGAGAGTCTGCGGATATGATGCTTCTTACAGAATTCTGCAATCCTTTCGCGGGGTATTTCTATCTTTGCTTTACCGGCCATAGTTGACTCCTTTGTGTTTTTATTTTACCGTAACTCTACTGCAAAATCACTTTTTAATTAGCTCCCTCTCGTTATCCGTTATCCCATAAAGCCCATAAACAATCTCATCTATCTTTTCATCTGTAATCGCAATTTCTCTTTCGACTTTTTCACGTTCTGCTGATAGAGGAAGGGAATTTTTCTTTTTGTCAGTTCAAGCACATTTATATTTCTTTAATTGCCTCAATTGCTTTCTGTAGGATATCAGGATGGATCCTGAAATCCTTTGTCTTCATTTTTTCAAAGAGTGACTTTGCCTCGGCTTTATTGATTAATCCGTCCTTCACTGCTTTTAAAATAATACCTATGGTTCCAGAGATAATGAATCCTTCTTCTTTTGCAGCCTTCCTTACCTTTCTCTCATTGGATAAAAATAATGCAGCGTTCAGCTTTTCCCCTAAAGCTTTAACATGGGCTTCTCCAACATGGATATGGTGTCTCTTCGCAATATCATCCGCCTTATCCTTTGATGTTTCGAATACCTTAAGAAAAGAATTAAAAGCTTTGTGCAGTTCGGAATCCTCTTTTATAATGATTTCGGCTTTTACATGCTCTGGAAGAGCAACTTCTTTATATAGAGATTGCAGGAGGGAAAGTTTTCCGAGTTTTGAAAGGTGTATTAAGACGTCTGCATCGCTAACTACGCGCATAGGAGATATCTTCGTCAAGCTCTTCTGTGCCGTAGTTTATGTATGTTTTCCTTTTCGCAAGTATA
Organism: Nitrospira sp.; assembly: GCA_016873595.1. Classification (GTDB taxonomy): domain Bacteria; phylum Nitrospirota; class Thermodesulfovibrionia; order Thermodesulfovibrionales; family SM23-35; genus VGWZ01. The sequence goes on along the minus strand of VGWZ01000167.1, from coordinate 2,154 downwards.
TCTATCATCTCGTTCATGCCAACACCCAATATTTCGGCAGCCTGTCTCAGGGTAAATAAATCCTCCCTGTACAACTCAACAACAAGGGTCTCGTTTATAAACTTGTCATACGGCTTCTTTATATGCTCGGTTATTTTTTTTGGTATCTTGACCGATATCTCCATTTGATGCCTCCTTTTGATTGATTATAGCATAAAGAGACTCAATGCTTTAGCTGTCCTCTCTACGAGTCGTAGACAATTATCTTCCTCTCCTCATCCCTTATCCCATAAAGCCCATAAACAATCTCATCAATCTTCTCATCTGTCACCGCAATCTCTCGCTCAATCTTTTCTCTTTCTGCAGATGGGAGAAGGGAACACTTCTTTTTATGAAAATCAAATATCTGGTCAAGGTAATTTTTATTATTCCAATTCAAGAGTTTTTTTCAGTTTTGTCTTCACTATATCAAATATCTTTTCAGGTAAAAAGCCTAATACCTTCCTGATATTGGAACTATGAATTACTGCTATTTTTTCAGTCTTTATAATAGATCTTTTTTTAAGGCCCGTTTTTGAAAAATAGTCATCGGTCTCATCAATAAGAAAACAAGACTCTTGAATATTCTCTGGTATTTTCGAGAATACCCCAAGAATTATCGCATCTGCTTCTTTTGTTGTTATTACAATGGCTGGCCTTACTTTAGAAGATACAAGGTCTGTAAAGGGAAATTTTACGAGTACAACATCGCCTGGCTTATACGTCATTGTAAATATCTTCTTCCTCATCCTCCCATTCTGCAAACGAAGTCTGGGCAACGCTCATCATCATATGAGTTTCAAGATACTCATGGATTTCGTGGTCTAATGTAAGTATTTGCTCAGGAGATAGGTGCGGAAGAAGTTTTTTTATTTCCTCAACTGTTATGTCAATAGTAACTCTTGGCATAATTAACCCTCCTTATGCCCTTATTTTACCTAAATTCTTAATGAAAATCACCCGCTCTCAATAATCTTTCTCTCTTCTTTCAGCATCCCTCTTGATGTAAGAGGGGACAGGGGGGAGTTGTCTTTTGTGCCACTTGGGCAAAGACACTCTCAATATCCTGGAGCACCTCATTATTCCAAAGCCGTATCACATCGATCCCCTGTGCTTTCAGATATGCTGAGCGAGCCGTATCATACTCCTGATTGTCATCCTCATTGTGCTGACCGCCATCCAATTCTATGGCAAGCTTTAGCTTTGGACAATAAAAGTCAACAATATAAGGACCTACGCTATATTGACGAAAAAATTTCATTCCATAAAAACGCCTATTCCGAACATGCATCCAGAAGGTTTTTTCAGCTTCAGTCTGATTTCGTCTCAGTTCCTGCCGTCGTTGTTTCAGTAAAGGATCATTCTGTATGAACTTCATAACACCCTCTTAAGTTAACGCCCCGGCTCCGCCACCCCCTCTTAAGATTAAGAGGGGATTAGGGGAGTTATGATCTTCCTTCGCCTTCAATTATCTTCCTCTCCTCATCCCTTATCCCATAAAGCCCATAAACAATCTCATCAATCTTCTCATCTGTCACCGCAATCTCTCGCTCTATCTCTTCGCGTTCTGCGGATGGAGGTAACGAGTTTTTCTTTTTATGGAGTTCGAGCATCCTGTCAACGAGGATTTATGATAAGGGTGTATTGGACTGTTCAAAAAGTTTTAAGATTAAGTCTCTTATCTTTTCAAGAATATCAGGCTTTACTTTACCGAATGTCTTTATAACAATTGACTTGTTCAGAGTGTAAATTTTATCGACCCTTATCATGCTTGTAACTTTCAAAATACCATCTTCCAAATCATTGCTGGTCAATGTGACAGTAAAGTCACGAGGCTCAATGTTTGATGTAAGGGCAACTACTACAATGTCCTCGTTGGTTTCATTGTATGGATCAGAAGAAATTATAATGGCTGGACGCTTTTTCTGAGATGCTAAATCTGTAAACGGTATGGGAATAAGGACAATATCTCTTTGTTTAAGCATTATTCCAGATAGCGTCGTCTATCGGATTATCCCAAAATTTCAGGCTGCTTTCCGCTGCCTGCATCATGTCAAAAGATTCTTCTTCCGGGAATATGATTACCTCAACCTTCACCCCTTTGGGGAGTGGTAGCTTCGGTAATTCAATTGTGCC
>VGWZ01000166.1 GCA_016873595.1 Nitrospira sp. | reverse complement strand
ATTAAGATACCAGGATATTATTATTTGTCAAGATATTTTTTGCGTTTCGCTTAGAAATAATTTGATGAAACGTCTTGGGTTATCTCTACATTCCTGTTAGCTTGTTGTAAAACTGGGGGATGGCAAGATCACTCTGTATATTGACATCATCGCCATCCCAATACATAATGATGGTCCATTTCTTCAGGTGTGTCCCGTCGCTACCCCCTCCACATCCGGTGAGGAAAGACACGAGGACAAGCATGTATAACGCTGCTTTGAAGATATGGAGTGTTTTCTTCATAAACGATCTTCCTTTTTCGAACCATAAAAAGTGAGTATTTTAATGAAAATTGTACTACATTAAAAGTCAGGTTGCAACAAATCTTTTCCAATAAAACTGCAGAAACATCCTTGAATGCTCACTGTAGTAATGTTGGCTGGCTTTTGATAAGATTATAAAATGATCATATCCGCCGTACTCTCATGCAGATACGGAATTGCTTACATAGGGTTTATGCAGGATACTTAAGGTCCGACTCGATTATTGAGTTATACAGAGCTCACCAAAATACTCAATAGCCTCTAAAGTGCAATGCAGTAGGGTTAGGTTGCTGCTTGATAAAAATAACCTGATTATTTATGATGAGAAATTCTAATTAAGAGATTAAACTTAAAGAGACAACACTGCTTTCTAGGAGGTTTTTTATGATTGAAGATTTAAGGAAGACAGAGACGTGGAGAGTTTTCAGAATACAATCAGAATTAGTGGAGGGCTTTGAAAACCTTTATAATCTTGGTCCGGCGGTCACTGTATTCGGTAGTTCACGGCTTAGTGAGGATTCTTACTACTATAAACAGGCATTTGAAATGGCGAAATTGCTTTCTGAGGCAGGAATTTCCGTGATAACAGGAGGAGGCCCGGGTATTATGGAAGGAGCAAACAAGGGTGCGCAAATGGGGAAGGGTAAGTCTGTGGGGTTGAACATCGAAATCCCCTTAGAGCAGATAGCGAACAAGTATCAGGATCTCACTCTTTCCTTCAGATACTTTTTTGTAAGAAAACTTATGTTTATAAAATATGCGTTAGGTTTTGTCATTTTCCCCGGAGGATTTGGAACAATGGACGAATTGTTTGAGGCGGCAACCCTTGTCCAGACCGGGAAGATAGCATCATTCCCAATTATTCTCTACGGGAGCGATTACTGGAAAGGACTCATTGAATGGATGAAAAATACCCTTATCCCACGGGGAACGTTACGTAATGAAGATCTGGAACTTTTTCATATCGTGGATAAGCCTTTGGAAGTGTGTATGTTGTTAAAAGAACATCTTAAGGTATTGGGATTATCTTCCCTGATTGAAAAATGCAAGTAAAACAAAATGGAACTAAAGTATTTTCTTTATTTTTTAGTTGGTGGAGTTATTGTGAGTATGGTGACCTATTTCGCCAGTCAGGCAAAAGGGTTAATCGCAGCCTTCATTGCCAATTTACCGGTCATCACAGTGATCACATTTTTGATTATTTATTTTGAATCAGGCGAGAAAGCAGTAGTTCCATATGCTGAAGGCCTTGTCATCATGTTATTCCCCTGGCTTGCCTATATATTTGCCATTATCTTTTTAACCTACAGATTGGGCTTTATACCCTCACTTGTCATAGGAATGTCGCTTTATTTTATAGTCGCCTATGTAATAATGAGCATTAAAAAAATTTGAAAAAGAAAATTATCAATAGCGCATCTTTATTACAGGCGATTCTGAAATACCTTGGGAAACCCAAATAAAGAGCAAATTATAAAAATAGATTGCCAAGATAAAAAGTGATATAATTAATTGAATATTTAATAAAAAGGAGGTATTGCCATGGTAAGAATAGTCACTTATGAGTGCACACAGTGTGGTTCAGAGGTCGTTGTGACAGAATCGCTGGGAACTCAGTTGAGCCCTATTTACTGCTGTGGAATAGAGGTTACAGAGGTATCTACTGCTAAGAAGAAACAAGCAAAACCTAAAAAGAAAGCAGCGAAAAAGGTAACGAAGAAAGTAGCAAAAAAGAAAAAAATAGCGACAAAAAAGAAAACATCCAAAAAGAAATGAGCTCTGAGGAATTTTTTATGTCTAAATGTATTATGGTAATGTTTACCTGCCTGATCCTTGCACTATAAGATGGAAAACATGAAAAATAAATCAGATATGAAAGATATGGTTATCGGAATAGGTTTTTACAGAAGAGAGCAGTGGCCCTTGCTCCTTGAGACCTCAGTTGACGCTCAGATCCTGGGGAAAACATATGACGAATGGTTAGATGTGTTAGATTCCTCGATAGAAAAGATAAGGGCACATGGGATTGAGCCAGAACTCATCGAGGTGGATGTCAATGAACTGCTTGCTTTTTGTGAGAAGCAAGGCATGAAGAACAATGCTGAGGCAAGGTCAAGGTTTATCGCAGAGCTTGCCAGAGAGAAGAGAACAGGGAAGCAAACTGAATAATCCTCCTTTTTTATTCTAAAAAAATATGATATAGTTTTTATAAAAGGAGATCAAAATCAAAAATATTTATTTCATCGAGGCAAAATCACCAGGGGCTCACATCTACAGCAGGTCTCAACTGCCCAGGTTAGGCACTATTTTGCTCTCCACAATACTCAAGAATAAAGGGTATAACTCAAAGGTATTTATCGAAGATATTTCAGAGCCTGACTGGAGCACATTGAAAGATGCGGATCTCATCGGTATCTCTTCAATTACCTCTACTGCACCGAGGGCATTCCAGCTTGCAAAAAGATTCAACTCTATGGGAATTCCAGTTGTTATGGGAGGGCCTCACTCTACATTTTTACCAGAGGAAAGCCTAAAATATGCTGATTATGTGGTAAGAGGTGAAGGTGAGGAGTCAATCGTTGAACTTATAGAGCATCTTGAATCTGGAATACCTCTTAATGATGTTAAAGGTATTTCTTATAGAGAAGGTGAGACCTTTATCCATAATCCGAGTAGTCCACTTATTCAGGATCTGGATGCTGCTCCCATCCCTGATTTTGATTTGGTTCACAATTGGCGGGGGAAAACCTCTGTCCCTATCTCAACATCAAGAGGCTGTCCGTTCGGCTGCAGATTCTGTGTCGTTATCCAGATGTTTGGCAGAAAGTACCGTTTTAAGTCTATCGACAGGGTTATTGAGGAAATAAGAGAAGTTGCCTCAAAAGGAAACCACGTCTTTTTTGTTGATGACAATTTTGCGGCAGACAGAGAGCGAACCAATACCCTTCTAAAGAGGCTCATTGCTGAAGGAATTAAAATAGAATGGTCAGCTCAGATACGTCCAGATGCTGCCAGAGATACTGAACTCGTGAATCTTATGGCTCAAGCAGGATGCTTTATTGTCTATGTGGGATTTGAGTCCATCAATCCTCAGACTCTCTCTCTTTATAATAAAAAACAGACAGTGGATGATATCGTCGAATGTATCAAGAACTTCAAGAATGCCTCCATTAATATACATGGGATGTTTATCCTTGGCGGAGATTCAGACGACATCAAAACCATCAGGAGCACACAGAAGTTTGCCAAACGCCTCGATATAGATTCTGTCCAGTTTTTGATGCTTACCCCTATTCCTGGAACACCCCTGTTCGAAGAACTTCTACAACAGGGACGCATTATTCATACAGATTGGTCAAAGTATGATGGTCATCATGCTGTCTTTGAACCAAGGCTCATGACTGCCTTTGAGCTTCACACTGAAACCATTAAGGCTATGGCAAAATTCTATTCATGGGGAACAATACTCAAGAATCTTCTGCATCGGGACCTCTTTTACTGCTTTGTAACTCTATACGGAAAAAGGTCGATAAAAAAGGTAAAAACGCCGAGCAAAGAATATCTGAGAGAGTTGAAGAATATAGTCAGTACAAAATTTGATGAAAACACCGGGAAAATCAGAGAATATTTTTCAATAAAGAAGAAAGCGGTCACGAATATTGTATTGAACAGCCTTACAGAAGGAGGAATTGAATCGAAATTTTTCAAAACCTTTTTTAAAAAGATAGGGAAGAAACTGGTTATCAGCAGTGAGGAGCATGAACTTTTCAGCAGCACGTTGACTATTATGCCCATCCTGCAAGTTGCAGATACCGAAGGGAAGCAGGATAAAAACCTGTTGCAAGAAATACATGAAAAATATAAGTCAATGTTCAACCATTTTAAAATAATACCGTTAGAAACCAAATCTCTCTACAGGATGTGTGTTGACATCGGATTGCTCCTGGGCATAAAAATGAAAAAAGTCAGAAAAGCCTATGAAAAAGCAGTAAAAGATATTAACGGAAATGCTTTAGATTGCCATGCCTTACTGATCTTGATTAGCCCAAAATAGTTTTTCCCAAGTGTAATCTTCCTCAATTGATACACTCTTTAATATAAATCCTTATAAAATAGAGCCTCTTGCAAAAGTTTTTGAAAAATACTTTCTAACCATACCTTCAAATCCATTTTACAGATTTTTTTACATCTTTAAAATTCAATTTTTATAAATTACGCTCTAAAGGCGTGTTTTTTATTACG
>VGWZ01000165.1 GCA_016873595.1 Nitrospira sp. | reverse complement strand
ATAAACATGGATTTAGACCCGGTCAAATTTTTAAAAGTGCTGTTTAGGGAAAATAAATCCGAAAAATAATGTATCACAAAATAAGCGAGAGTAGGAATTTTCAAAAAATGACTTTTTCTACAGACTCGTTAGGCGAATAAAAATGATATAATTAAAACAAATGCCAACCGTTTTGAGAGTTGGAGCATATCGTCTTTTCTATTATGCAGGTGATAGGGACGAGCCTCCCCATATCCATGTGGAGCGAGATGATAAGATTGCCAAATTCTGGCTTGACCCCGTCAGACTGCAAAGTAGTGAAGGATTTAATAGGATAGAAATCAGTAAAATCCATAAAATTATTAATGAAAACCATTCAAAGTTATTGGAGGCATGGAATGAATATTTCAGCAGTTGAAATCAAAATCCCTAAAGCTGAAAATGTAAGGGTAACAAAGGATACACTAAGTGTAGACCTAAGTGATGGGAGAACGATTTCCGTTCCTTTGGAATGGTTTCCGCGCTTAGTCTATGCAACTCCGGAGGAGCGGAATAATTGGAGGTTAATAGGCAGGGGGCATGGTATTCATTGGGAAGATATTGATGAAGATATCAGCGTTGAGGGGCTATTGGCAGGTAACCCATCAGGGGAAAGCCAGACATCTTTCAAAAAATGGTTAAATCAATATCAATCTCGCCTAACACTTATAAGGCCTCCCTCTGTCAAGAGAAAAAACGATCCTGATCGGAAATAAAAATTAAAAAATGTATGATAATTCATCTTCTTGACCTGAGTTACCTTACAATGTATTATAATTGGCCTCATGACAAAATGTTGGAAGTAGTATCCCAAGGATTAAAAACCCCTAAGGAAGAAGACCATCCTTGAATGCCTTACTATATGGAACTTGTCATAAATAATCTGCACAGAATGACAATGCTCCTTAAATCTCCATTGAAATCCTTTCCATGTTACTTTCCACCCTTTTATTCCTAATAGTTCTGTGATAAAATTATTCCATTCCATGATACCATCCTGTTAATTTCTTTAAGTATGGATACTTAAGATTACAGGATTATATTATATACTGTAGTTGTTATTTTGATATGTTTTCCAACATTTCGTCATGAGCCAGATTTTATCTATACGGGAAGAAGATGGTATCTATACGCTTATCAGAGATAAAGCAAACGAATCAGTTTTAACGCCAGAAGAAAAAAGGATTTCCTCAAAGTTCCTGGATTCAAGCAAAGAAATCAAACTCAAAACTGTGAACCATGTAAAAATACAAAGTGCTCTCAGTGATTTAAAAAATTTTCTTAAAATGAATTTTGAGAAGATCTATTTTATTACCAACAGGAGATATTTTTTCCCTGGCCTACTGTTATCCGTAATCATTATGGTCATCAGCGGGTTTTCAGAGTCAACAGAGAAAGGACCTATTGTTATCTTCCTGTGTATTTGGCTTACTGGCTGGAGTATCGGTGTAACATTTCTCGTGTTCCATGCTTACAGACGATGGAAAGATGTTCTCTCTGGTGCAGGTGTTGGCGGAAGAACGTATTCCCCTGTCTGGTATTCTGGTCCAAACTGGAGTACTTTTGGAGCAGGTGGTTTCGCATCCTCTCTGGGAAGTTCATTTTCTGATGCGATATCCTCTTCCTCAACAGCGCCTGGTTCAAGCTCTGGAAGCGGAGGAGGTGGCGGCGGAGGCGGCGGTGGCTGGTAAACAGATTGAACAGAAAAATAATCTAATAAAGAAATCCGAGTGGTCATTTACCCCATTTAAAGGACTCAAAGATGCCCTCGAACAAAGAAAGGATACTCTCAGTAAGAAACACGCGATTCAAAAAAACACATCAAGAAACAAGACAGACGAGGAGATATTCCTCGATGCCATGGCAGATGTCAAGGAGATAAAAGAATTCAGGGAAATTCCTCTTCAAAAGCCTCGAATAATTAAGCCTCATCCTATTCGAACAGACGATTCAATTGAGATATTAAGACAGATCGTCAGCGGGGAAAGAAAAATAAGGCTTTCCGACACAGGGGAGTACATGGAGTGGATAAGTCCAGATGTAAGAAAGGATATTACCCGAAGACTTCATCAGGGAGAATTTTCTGTACAGGACTACATTGACCTTCATGGGATGACACTCAGTGAGGCAAAGGAAGCTCTCCAATTATTCTTCAGGGAATCTATAAAAAAACGAATATTTTGTGTAAAGGTAATACATGGAAGGGGACTCAGATCTCCGAGAGGCCCTGTCCTTAAAGAGGCATTAAGAAATTGGCTACAGGGCACTTTTAAAAGGTGGGTACTTGCTTACTCTACCGCTAAGGACTGCGACGGAGGATTAGGAGCCACTTATGTAATTCTCAAATCAAAATGAGAAGTGAAAAAGAAGATCAAAATATTGACATCTTATTCATACAGATTTATATCGCCTAAAACCACCCTGTTCATTCCCCTGACGGATTTTATTGGTGATTTAAAGATTATAGAAGTGTGATAAAGTTCAAGGAGTATTCCCAATGCCATTGTATCTTCATCATGATTCAGTCCGATTAAGGTGCCCTTTTTGAAGTCTGCCTCTTTCGGCATTAAGGGTTTACCGTTGTAAAAGAAATGGACACCATCCAGTAAAAATTCGGCAACCTTTGTGTTATCAAAATATTCATCAAATCTTTCTTTTCTATATCTGACGCGGGATTCCCTGCTCCTCCCTTTTACCATTCGAGATGCCTCAATTCGATGGATTGTAATACCTTCAATCATAGTGAGTATATGTTCAAGTTCATTATATCTTTGGACCGCAATGATATGCTGAGGGGTTATCGCCCTTATCTTTCCCATCTTCAACGCCTTTCCATGCTCACCATTGATGAGACCTGTGGTATCTACAAGTATGAGTTCTGTATCTTTCCTTGCACTGTTGACCATCTTTTTTGTCCCATCAATCATCAAGGAGATATTTTTTGCAGGATTCAGGAAACCCATGAAAAAGATCTTCTCGGCATCGAAGTCTTCAATGTCTTTAGCAGTTTTAAATATCTTCATGCTGATTGTGCCAGGCAGGCCAAGTGATGATTGGCCGATGTCAGAGTCAACAAAGGAAGTTACACTATTCTTTGAGACAAGGTTTCTTATCAAATATCGTGCGAGAGTGGATTTCCCTGAATCAGTTGCACCCATAAGCATGGCAGTACCTTTATGTGCGATAAGTTCTTTGATAAGTCTTTCCCATTCAGGTTCAGGGATAATTTCCATATTTTTAAGCTCCATCAGGTACCCTTTTATTGGGTTGGTGAGACGTCACATAGAATTTAAAGTGTAGAATTTTGTTCCGGGAGGTTGAGTCTGATAACCTGACCTTTTTTCCCGAGGGGGCCAAGATTTTTCCCGTCAAATACCAATTTGATCCCGCCAGCATTACCAATCTTTAAGGAGAAATTCTGGTCTGCCTGCCACTTCTCTGACTCACCTGGCTTAAGCAATGTTTCTTTCTTTTGAGTTCCATCTATAGTCACAAGAAGCCAGGTCGTATCTGTTGCAAAGACTTCAAGAACATGATGGGTTTTTTTCATTAAAGAGAGATTTTTTTCTTTAGTTTCAGGAGGGTGAGAGGGAAGTAACGATTTTTTTGGATTTGATGAGAATAGAAAAAATACAAATGGTATTATTAACAGGAACGGTAGTAATACGTATCGAATCTTTAGATGTTTCCTCTGAGCGGGTTCTTCTAAAGGGGCTTCCTTTTTTTCAGCTTGAGGTGGTGATGTCTGTTGAATATATGTATTTATAACAACCTCGGGATCGATATTCAGGATTTTCGCATATTCTCTGATATAACCTTTTACATATACTTCCAAAGGGAGTTTTTCGAATGCTTCATTCTCAATCGCCTTGAGGTAGTCATATCTTATCTTTGAGATTTCAGCAATTTCTCTGAGATCTTTACCTAACTCTTCACGTCTCTTTCTGAGTATTTCTCCTACCAATTACTCCTCGTAGAGATTGCTTTGTCGGTCGTATCGACCTCCTCGCAATGACAAAAAAGCATCATTGCCCAATCTGTCATTACGATCCCGACAGAAGGTCGGGAGAAGTAATCTCATTTTTAAGCAATAATACTATGATAATAATATAAATGTTCAGAAAATTGTAAACAATCTTGTGCTACTATAATTAACGATGAAAAGGGTTGTGATAACAGGCATTGGGGCAGTCAGCCCTCTCGGTAACTCCTTCCATGATTCGTGGGAGGCTGCAAAAGCAGGTTTGTCAGGAATAGTACCTGTAACAAAATTTGATGCATCCGGGATGAAATGGAAAGTAGCAGGAGAATTAAGGGGATTTGATGCAGGGAAATTTCTTTCCATAAAGGAGATAAACCGTCTTGACCCCTTTGTACATTATGCTGTTGCTGCAGCAATGATGGCTGCAGAAGATGCAGGGCTGATTTCTTCTCACTCGCTACTCTTCACTCGTCACTCTTCACTCGATTTGGGTGGTGTGATTATCGGTTCAAGCCGGGGCGGTATGAGTACCATTGAAAGAGAACTGCAAAA
>VGWZ01000164.1 GCA_016873595.1 Nitrospira sp. | reverse complement strand
CAGAAATTCAGTTTTATCTTTCATCTCAACCCATTCTATTATTTCTTGAATGTTTTCAGAGCTTCCTTGTATATGGATGTCCCGTCTCTTCCTGAAGACCTGTTCTATGGTTTCTTATTTTCATTCATGGCCTTAATTGCTGGATGGTTTTTTTATAATAGGTATAAGGATAGGGTAGTATATTATCTCTGATATGAATGAACTCATGCTAAAGATTAGCAGCGTCTCAGTCAAATATCGTCTCATCAAGGAAAAACGAAGGACACTTCAGGAATACATAATCCATAGACTAAAGGGTAAAATTATATATTATGAGGATTTCTGGGCACTGAAGAACATAAATCTTGAAGTCCATAAAGGAGAAGCCCTCGGTATAATAGGTCATAATGGTGCAGGGAAGATCACGTTATTAAAGGTCATAGCAGGCGTTTTGAAACCCACAGAAGGTAGTGTAATGGTTATTGGTAAGATTGCTCCTTTAATTGAGCTTGGAGCAGGTTTTGATATGGAGCTTGCAGGAAAAGAGAATATCTATCTGAATGCATCTATCCTCGGCCTTTCAAGAAAGGAGATAAACGGAAGATTTGACAGGATAGTCGAGTTTTCTGAGCTCAGTGATTTTATCCATAGCCCTCTGAAGAGTTATTCTTCGGGTATGGTCGCCAGGCTTGGTTTTTCGATAGCAACAGAGGTTGACCCTGATATCTTGATTATTGACGAAGTCCTTGCAGTCGGTGATGAACAATTTAAGAAAAAGTGCGAAGAGAGAATAAATGGATTTAAAGCGAAGGGTATAACAATACTATTTGTATCTCACGGTATGATCGAGGTACAGAGACTTTGCGATAAAATTCTCTGGTTGGATCATGGAAGGTCACGGATGTCCGGCGATCCTAAATCTGTCACAGAGGAATATCAGAAGGCATAAGAGGAAAAGAAGAATAACTAAAGCGTTGACAGATACTGTATACTCGTTATACTTTAAAAAAAAGGGAGTGTTACGAATGATAAGGAAATCGGCTCTAAAATTAGCGCAAAAAGCAGAGATCAATGCACTCGAAAGGATAGCACAATCTTTGTCTGCTATCCCGGAAATACAGCGGGTAATATTTTTTGGTTCACGTGCACGGGGAGATTTTAATGGTTCATCCGATTTGGATATACTAATCGTCATTAAAGATATTAAGGCAAAAAACAAAGTGATTAGTGTCCTTTATGATATAGAACTTGAGTATGATGTGCCCATTTCCCCTGTGATATTTACAAGCAAAGAATATGGAATCAATAAAAAACTTAAAGGTAGTTTTATCGAGAATGTTGAAAGAGAAGGGATAGTGCTTTATGACTCTAAGCGTAAAAGATAAGATAGATCTTTCCCGTTATAGAATAGAGAAGGCGAAGAAGCTTCTTGAGGATGCATCAACCCTGTTTGATGCATCCTCTTATGAGTCCGCTATTAACAGAAGTTATTATGCTGTGCTAAATGCTTCAAGATCACTTCTTATATTACGTGGTATAGACCCTGAGACGCATGAAGGTATAAAGACTATGCTTTCAAAGGAATTCATAAGGACGGGCTTACTTCCCAAAAAGTTTGGAGAAACCTTCAGGAGTATTCAGGCAAGAAGGATAGATTCAGACTATGGCGATTATGTGGAGATAGGCAGTGACGAGGCAGCGGATTCTTTAAAACGGGCACAGCACTTTGTCAAAAAGGCAGAAGAGATAGCGAACAGTATAGTCAGGGGTTTAACCTGAAGGGAGTAGGGGACAGAAAGAAGGGTGGATGACCCATGAGGAAGAAATGAAAGAAAGAGATGAAATATGGGAAGTGTCCCCTTATTCCCCTACTTAAACGTTTCATTGACACGCCAGTCAAGAACTACTCCACCGGAATGGTCGCCCGCCTTGGCTTCTCTATTGCGGTCAATATTAAGCCTGATATATTTCTGATTGACGAAGTGCTTGCGGTTGGGGATGAGAGTTTCAGGAAAAAGTGCATAGAGAAGATTGAGGAGATTAAGAAGTTAGATAGGACAATCGTCTTTGTTTCCCATTCCATGGGTGATGTCAAAAGACTCTGCGACAGGGCTATTTGCCTTGATCAGGGGCAGATTATTTTTGAAGGCAACAGTGCTGACACATCTGATTTCTATATGGAACAGATTTCGAAAGAAAAAGCTTGATAAGGTTAGACCTTCGCCTCTGTCATTCTGAGCCCTTCGCTCACTGTCATTCCGAGCGAATCGAATGTGTCCGCGAAGAATCTCATGGTTTTGCAATTCATCGAGAATTGCTGTATGTATAGATTTTTCCTTGTATTTTTGAAAGGTTTATGATAAAAAATTAAGTAATTATAGAGGTGACTGAATGAGAGAGGCATTGAGATATTTAAATAATGCAAAAGAGATACTGAAGTCTGTGCCTGTAGAGGATAACACCTATACAGATGTTAAGCCTGTAAGAGAAGCACTTGGAACAGCCTACCTTGCTATTTTAGAGGCAATAAATGAATATCTTATCACTAAAAAAGGTTTAACAAAAAAAGAACTTCCCAAATCAGTGGATGCTTATAGAAATGCGTTACAGAGGCATGTAGCAGTCCATAATGGAAAGTTGATGAGGGAGTTTGAGAAACTATATGATGCCTTACACATAGCAGGTTATTACAGAGGGCTTCTTTATGATGTAGATATGGTTAAAGATGCCATTAAAGCGGCAAAGGCTTTTATTGAGAAGATTAAGTGAGGAAAATAGGGTAAATAACCTCTTTATTTTAAGGGTGTATGAAGGGGGTGGGTGTAAAAATAAATGCACGTATGCAAGCCTGACCCCAAAAATAAAAAGAAGGTGTTTCTCAAACCAGGATTTCGTTATTATTAAAGATTGGCTCAGAGGAGGAAAGGTGAAGAAGAAATATACTGCAATAGTTCGTAAGAGCAGGCTTGAGTATGTTGCGGTGTGTCTGGAACTCAATGTCACTGCTCGGGGTGAAGACTTGGCAGATGTAGAGAGGAACCTCAGAACAGCGATTGAATTGTACCTAGAAGATATAAAAGAACATCCTGAGACTACTGTATCACCTATTTCTATCGATGATTTTATTGAGTTTCTCAAAGATACAGAACCTGAATGGTACAGAGAGCCAGGTGAAGGGCTGATTTTAAGACCACTTGAAGTGCACGAGATTCCGTCGTATGCCTAAAGTGCCTTCAATGTCCAGCAAGGAACTTGTAAAGTTGCTGGAGAAAGGCGGAGCAAAATTTGTTAGACAGGGATCAACAGACCATGCAATATATTCAAGATCGATTGGAGGAAAAAGATATTCGGCTCCTGTCCAGATGGGGAAAAAGACATTAGATCCTGTATATTGCAAAAGGATTTTGAGACAGATGAAATTCACAGATGAGGAAATTGAAAGACTTTTATCAACTTAAAAGTACAATGAATAATACTTTTTTCTATCAGATTGTATTTATCACCCTATCTGCGGGTGTGAGGTGAAGACGTATAGTAATCAATATAATGCATATGCAAACGGTGTGTCTGTTTTACATTTAGGTGAATGCAGAGGAGGACTCAAATGAACTTCAATCTTAGAAAAAACACTTTTAAATGTTTGAATTAAATAGCGCTTCAGTAGGAGAAGAAAAGTACAAAAATAAGGGATGTGTCCCTGATTTAATCAATAGACCGGGTTTTAGCGATTGGGAAATTATTCAGTAAATCGATATCAACAACAGTGGATTTTAAATAAGTTTTTAGACAAGCTCTGTGTCCCTGATTTGATTTTTGATTTAATACTTACGCCCGGCCAGGCGCTGTGGCAGAAAAACAATAGCTTTCAGGCTTGACGGCTATCAGGCTATCCAGCTTGTCAGCTTGCATTCGCTTGTGAGCTTGAGTGCTTCCGAAAGCTGAAGGGGAGCGAAGAGTAATTTGTTACGTGAAATACAGGATTGTTTCAAATCAGAGAAAATTCTCTACACAAAACATGCACGAGACGAAATGGAAAATGAAGAATTTGGAGAGATAAAAGAAGAGGAAGTTTTTGATGCTGTCGTGAGCGGCAAAATAATTGAAAATTACCAGGAAGATGAGCCTTATCCGAGCTGCCTTATATACGGAAGAACACGTGAAAACAGGCCAATACATTTGGTTTGTGCGTATTCAAAAGAATCAGATATGGTTATAATAATAACAGTCTATCAGCCTGATCCAAAGAAATGGATAGACTTTGAAAGGAGAAGAATATGAAATGTGTAGTCTGCAAGAGTTCAGATATACAGATGAAAATGGTTGAGGAAGAAGTCAGGTCGGGTCGAGATATAGTGCTGATTCCGATTGAGGTTTTAGTGTGTCAAAATTGCGGTGAACGATATTATGACAGAAAAACCATGAGAAAGTTTGAGGAAATCAAAATCAGATTAAAAGAACATGATTTAGAAGTCGAAGAGGTCGGGAAAGTTTTACGCGTCCATGCAGCATAAAAAGTTCCAGATGTCCAACTTGCCGGCTTGTTCGCTATGGAAAATATGGGAAGTGTCCCTAATTACACCTAGTCTCCATCTCCGCTGAAAGTCAAGGAGATCATAGTCAATGACAGGCGGTACATAATTTGTCTGAATGAAGATCAGGCAAAGAAAGATGCCATGGACAGAGAGGCCATTGTTGCTGCATTAAAGGATAAAATCAAACAA
>VGWZ01000163.1 GCA_016873595.1 Nitrospira sp. | reverse complement strand
CGTAATAAAAAACACGCCTTTAGAGCGTAATTTATAAAAATTGAATTTTAAAGATGTAAAAAAATCTGTAAAATGGATTTGAAGGTATGGTTAGAAAGTATTTTTCAAAAACTTTTGCAAGAGGCTCATATGATTATTAGTTTCTAATTTATAATTTCCAGCTTCTCATTTTGTATTAATTTTTTCTTTGCTTTCTCTAACAATTCCTTTTCGCTCTTATAGTTGACTTTCTTAAGTGCCTCATCAATCTGAAACCAGGAGGCACTGTCTACTTCCCAGTCATGATCTGCAACGTCTCCGCCTTCATATTCCATAAGGAAAAAGTGCACAGTCTTCCTGCATTTCATGTTTCCCTCTCTTATGTAATACCAGTATTTTATCTCTCCAAGTTTCTCGATGATTCTTCCTCTCAGCCCTGTCTCTTCTGATACCTCCCTTACCGCAGTCTTTTCAGGACTCTCTCCTTTGTCCACAATTCCCTTAGGAAGACACCAGACCTTACCACTTTTCACGGATACAAGGGCAATCTCTACCATGTCATTATTTTTTCTAAATATAACGCCACCTGATGAAACCTGTGTTTTTATGGTTGCGGGTTTCATGGAATTGTTTTACCTGTAATCAATCTCATGATATCATTATATGTTGCAAGGACGATTATGAATATGATTATTGCAAGTCCAACTCCTTGGGCAACTTTAATGAATTTCTCATGTAATGGTTTTCTCCTGATTGCCTCAATTCCAAGAAAGAATACATGTCCACCATCAAGAATCGGAATAGGGAGAAGGTTCAATATTCCGAGGTTAATACTGATAACTGCCATGAATACGAAGAAATTTAAAAAACCGATTGATGCCTGTTCACCTGCCATCTGGAAGATGAGTATGGGCCCCCCCAATGTATCCACCGGAATTATCCTCTGAATAAGTTTTACAATGGCCACTACCGTTAATACTGAAACTTCCCATGTCCTCTGGACTGCATTCCCAACGGCTTGAAAAAGCCCTTGCTGTTTTATGAAGGTTTTACCCGAAGGAGTTATTCCTATTATTCCAATTTCTTTTTCTTGACCGAAGATATCTTTAACTGTCTTTTTCTCAGGGGTAACCGATATTGTGATAACCTCGTTGTTCCTTTTAATTTCAACACTGAGTTCCCTGCCAGGGCTACTATGGATAATCTTTGTCATCTCATCCCACTGAGTTATTGGAGAACCATCAATGGCAGTAATAGTATCTCCCTTCAGAATTCCCACTCTTTCAGCGGGTGTCTGAGGCAATATATCTTTAACTTCGGGGAGCATTACTGGAAGGCCATATAAAAAAATGAAAAAAAATATCAATCCAGCGAATACGATGTTAAAGAGAGGACCTGAAAATACAATGAAAAATCTCTTCCACACTGGCTGGTAATTATACGCCATTGGTTTCTCTTCTTCTTTAAGCTCCTCTTCTAAACTCTCACCGAGCATCTTCACATACCCACCAAGAGGGACTGATGACAGGAGGTATTCAGTATCACCATATTTTTTCCTGAGAAGCGCAGGCCCGAAACCGAGTGAGAACTTCAGAACCCTTACACCTATAAGCTTTGCAGCAAGGAAGTGTCCGAATTCGTGCACAAATATAAGAATGCCAAGAAGTAATAGTGCATATAAAAATGTCATTTTTTATCTCCTATAAGATTACTGTAGTTTAGCAAATTTTCGTCATGCCTGCGAAGGCAGGCATCCAGACGCCGCCCCTGCGAAAGCAGGGAACTATACAAAGGAACTGGATTCCCGCTTTCGCGGGAATGACAATTAGGCATGACTTTTAACTTTTTAACGAATTAATAACTTCTTCTGCTTTTTCCCTTGCCCACCTGTCAGCCTCTATTACCTCATCTATTCCTGTGCGAGACGATACAACGTGCTGGTCCATTGTTTTTCTGATGACAAGAGGTATCTCGGTAAACCTGAGCATGCCTTTGAGAAATGCATTTACCGCAACTTCATTTGCCGCATTAAACACAGAAGGCATGGTACTATCAGCCTTCAGTGCCATATATGCATAAGAGAGACACGGGAAGCATTCATGGTCTGGTTTTTTAAAGGTAAGAGATTCAATTTTATCAAGGTCAAGTCCCTGCAGGACATCATCAAGTCTTTCAGGGTAAGAGAGTGCATAGGCAATCGGCCCTTTCATATCAGGCAACGAGAGCTGCGCAATACAGCTTCTGTCATTAAACTCAACAATAGAATGTACGATGCTCTGAGGGTGGATGAGTACATCTATCCTTTCTGGTTCAATGCCGAACAGGTAGTGAGCCTCGATTACCTCGAGACCTTTGTTCATAAGAGTTGCAGAGTCTATAGTTATTTTCTTTCCCATACTCCAGTTAGGGTGTTTGAGCGCATCTTCTGGAGTCACATTGTTCAGCTCGTTAAAACTTTTACCTGCAAAAGGCCCTCCAGAGGCAGTGAGTATAATCCTCCTCACATCAGATTCTCTATGCCTTTCAATGCACTGTAACACTGCACTATGCTCGCTGTCCACAGGAAGGATTCTCACTCCATGTTTTTTTGCCTCCCCAGTCATTACTTTTCCTGCCATCACAAGTGCTTCCTTATTTGCAAGCCCGATTGTCTTTTTAGAGCGTATCGCTGTTATTGTTGGAACCAACCCTGCAGCTCCGACAATTGCGGAGAGGACAAAATCTGAATCTCCGTAACTTGCAGCTTCTGCAACCCCGTGGGCACCTGAGAGTATGTGCGGAGTATGATGTCCCCCAATTCTCTTTTGCAATTCACTTGCTGCCACCTCATCGGCAACTGAAACAACCTTAGGAGAAAAAGACTTTATCTGTTTTTCAAGCAGGTCAATGTTACTCCCTGCAGTCAGTACAACAACCCTGAATTGATCCCTATGGCGTGAGATTATATCAAGGGCGTTTCTCCCTATGGAACCTGTTGAACCAAGGATCGTCAATCGCTTCATAAAGTTATCTCTCTGTTATTCCCAGGATTATTAACATCCAGTAAAGTACCGGTCCTGCAAACAACGCCCCGTCAATTTTATCTAATATGCCTCCGTGGCCTGGTATGAGAGTGCTTGAATCTTTAACCCCTGCATCACGTTTGAACATGGATTCCACAAGATCACCTATTATTGAAATAATTCCTATCATGACTCCAATTATTAATGCAGCGGATACAGTCAACAGTGGTAGAAGGATAGCCTTTAAAATAAATACAGCGAGTATGCCTCCGATAAGCGATCCTGCTGCACCTGCTACGGTTTTATGGGGGCTCACCTCTGCATAAAGTTTTCTTTTGCCAATCCCTTTTCCGATATAGTATGCCATTGTATCCGATGACCATACCGATGCATAAAGAAAAATGACCCACTCAGGTCCGATTTCTCTGATCTTCATTTGAAAGGTGAAGAGTACAGGGATGTAAAGCAGTCCGAGGACAGAGGGAGAAATATCAGAAAGTGAGGAAAGAGGATTCTTCTTAGAAAAAAGCCTTATCCCTATAATGGCCATTACAGAAAGAATAATGGTATCCGGCAGATAATCTTTTGCCATAGAGGACACACACAGTATAAAGACTCCAAAAAGTATTCCCGCATATTTTAATATCCGCTCTACATGATACATAGAATAAAATTCTGACGTGGCAATAAGTGATAAGAAAACCACCAGAAAAAGAAAATATCCTGAAGGAAGGTACATGATAGAGACATAAATAAGTGGAAGAAGAACTGCAGCAACAATAAGTCTTTTAAGGTGCATCTGACCTCATCACGATGGCGCCAAACCTCCGCTCCCTCATCTGATAATCTCGTATCGCAATCAAGAATTCTTCCTTCGTGAAATCAGGCCAGAGTGTATCCGTAAAATAGAGTTCCGAATATGCGCCCTGCCAGAGGAGAAAGTTACTTATCCGCATTTCTCCGCTGGTTCTGATAATCAGGTCCGGGGCAGGTAACCCGGCAGTATCGAGGTAAGAATCAAAAAATTCCTCTGTCAGTTCTTCAGGTCTGACACTTGAAGAAAGTATTTTCTTCACAGCCCGTAGAATCTCATTCCGTCCACCATAGCTTAATGCAATAATGAGGGTAACGCCTTTGTTCAGGGCAGTCTTTTCTTCTGCCTCACGTACGAGGTTCTGTACATCCTCCGGGAGCCTCCATGTCTCCCCGATAGTTTTGAAGACCATATCTTTTGCCATTAACTCGGAAAGTTCTTTCTTCAGATAGAATTCGAGCAGCTTCATGAGGGTCATGACCTCTGATGACGGCCTCTGCCAGTTCTCAATAGAAAAGGCATAAAGGGTTAATGCCTTAATCCCGAGTTCTGACGCTGCCTCAATGACCTCTTTTGCGCGTTCTGCTCCACGTCTGTGGCCTTCTATCCTTGGAAGACCGCGTAATTCAGCCCATCTTCCATTTCCATCCATTATAATGCCTATGTGTTTTGGTATCCGACCTGTTAATAACAATTCTCTACTCCCTTACCTTCCTTTCATCGAATAGATATACAACATTGTTCTGAGAGGATTTTCACCCTTGAGTATGTTTTCATGCTTGATGCCAAACATCGGGCTTGCAAGAACAATGATTTTATCACCGGCAACCGCATAATCAATGACAGAGCCTCTTATATCATCAATCAGAACACTTTCCTCCATCGAAAGCCCATTCCACCACATATTCTTAATCTG
>VGWZ01000162.1 GCA_016873595.1 Nitrospira sp. | reverse complement strand
TCCCGTTTTCACGGGAAACCCTGGATTCTCTGGTCAAGCCAGAGAATGACACTTATTGGGTGATTGCATTTTCTTTAGAATACCTTGATTAATATGGTTTTAAATAAATAAATCGCTCAATTTAGGTATAAGTTAAAAGTTAGAAGTGAACAAATCTTTGAACTTCGAACTAAAATCTCTGAAATGACAGAGGAGGAATAAATTGGCACGAATTGCTGGAGTTGATTTACCCAAAAACGAGCGTGTAGAGATAGGTCTGACAAGGATATTTGGTATAGGAAGGGCAGTTTCGCGTAAGATATTGTCTGAGACAAAGGTGAACCCTGACGCTCGGATAAAAGACCTTTCAAATGAAGATATTGTAAAAATAAGGACAGTAATAGATAGAGATTATAGAGTTGAAGGCGATCTCCGGCGCGATATATCCATGGGAGTAAAAAGACTTATCGATATAGGCTGTTACAGGGGGCTGAGACATCGTTTAGGTTTACCGGTGAGGGGTCAGAGGACCAAGACAAATGCTCGAACCCGAAAGGGTCCGAGAAGATCAGCTGTTGGCAAGAAGAAGGAGGCATAACTGAATGGCTCAAAGGAAGAAAGGTGTCAAGAAAGAGAAAAGGAATATTACTTATGGAGTAGCTCATATTCAGGCTACGTTTAATAACACAATAGTAACGATAACTGACCCAAACGGTAATGTGATCACCTGGGCAAGTGCGGGCAATTTAGGGTTCAAAGGCTCAAGGAAAGGTACCCCCTATGCAGCACAGATGGCAGCTGCTACTGCAGCAAAGAAGGCAATAGACTCAGGTATGAAACAGATTGATATTTTTGTTAAAGGTCCTGGCGCAGGGAGAGAGTCTGCTATCAGATCACTTCAGGCAACAGGTCTGGAGATAAACCTTATAAAAGATGTAACTCCTGTTCCTCATAACGGTTGTAGGCCTCCGAAAAGGAGGAGGGTATAAATGGCAAGATATACAGGAGCTTTATGCAGGATTTGCCGCAGGGAAGGAGAAAAACTTTTTCTTAAGGGTGATAGATGTTATACAGAGAAATGTGCTGTGGAGAGAAGAAAATATCCTCCAGGACATCATGGACAGGGGTACAGAAAATTATCTGATTACGGGCTTCAACTCAGAGAAAAACAGAAGGTCAGGAAGACGTATGGACTTGTTGAAAGACAATTCAGGAGGTATTTCCATGATGCTGAAAAAAGTAAAGGGATTACAGGAGAGATGCTTCTTCAGCTTCTTGAGAGTCGTCTTGATAATGTGGTATATCGCATGGGTTTTACATCGAACAGGCGTAAGGCGAGACAGCTTATCAGTCACGGTCACTTTCGTGTAAATGGGAAAAAAGTAAATCTTCCTTCATATATAGTGAAAGGGGGAGACTTAGTGGAAGTCAATGAAGCGAGCAGGGATATACCGGAGATTATTGATAGCCTTTCAAGGGTTGAGCATAAAGGAATACCTGCATGGGTTGAAGTTGATAGTGCAAACTTTAAGGGTAAGATTCTCCATGTTCCTTCGAGGGATGAAATACAACTTCCTCTACAGGAGCAGCTTATAGTAGAACTATATTCTAAATAAAAACAACCTTGTCTGATGCATGATGCACGATACAGGATGCAAGATAGAAGACAGTCATGTCTCATGCATCGTGTATCATGTATCCTTTCATTTAATTTGAGGAGGCCTTTATGGATCTTAAGAAGAGAGGCTTTCAGCTACCTGAAAAAATCAGGTTTGATGAAGAGACCCTAACAAATACGTATGGTAAGCTTATTGCAGAGCCCTTGGAACGTGGTTTTGGTACCACTATAGGGAATGCACTCAGAAGAGTTTTGCTCTCCTCTATTGAGGGAGCAGCAGTCACCGCAGTCAAAATACAGGGTGCCCTCCATGAGTTCTCTACAATAAAGGGTATTAAGGAGGACATCATTGATATAATTTTGAATCTCAAAAAACTCAGATTCAAGCTTTATTCTGACGGAAAGAAAATAGCGACAATAAAAGTGAAAGGCCCTAAGAACGTGACAGGAGACGATGTAAAGGGGGATGCGTCTTTTGAAGTTCTTAACCCCGAACTGGTTATCTCAATATTAGATAAAGATGCCACATTCGAAGCTGAGATGTACATAAAGAAAGGCAAAGGATATGTGCCTGCTGAGTTGAATAAAGAAGAAGGCCTTTCTGTGGACATGATTGCTGTTGATTCTGTTTTTACTCCAATAAAGAAAGTTAATTTCACTGTTGAAAAGGCAAGAGTTGGAAGGGCAACAGACTATGATAGGCTTGTAATGGAGATATGGACAGATGGGAGCATCACACCTGTAAAAGCAGTTTCACAGGCTGCATCTATCGTCATTGAGCATATGGTTCTATTCATATTAGAAGAAGAAAAAGAACAAGAAGAAGCCATTTCTGTTGAGGAAGGGAGCGAGGTTCATTCGATAATTGAGGATCCTGTATTCAATAGTAATCTTCTTAAAAGCGTTGATGAACTCGAACTCTCGGTAAGATCCTATAATTGTCTGAAGAATGCAAATATAAAAACCATTGCTGACTTGGCACAAAAGACAGAGCACGAGATGCTTAAGACAAAGAACTTTGGACGAAAGTCCCTTAACGAGATAAAGGATATACTCCATTCGATGGGACTTCGACTCGGTATGAGAGTTGATATGAATGCCCTTAACATAGAGGTAGCTTCATTGAGTGGAGGTGTTGAGCGAGATGCGGCACAGAGTTGATGGCAGATTATTCGGGAGGACTGCGAACCAGAGAAAAGCTCTTTTACGTGGTCTGGTAGCTTCACTTTTTGAACACCAGAGGATCGAGACAACGGTTGCAAAGGCAAAAGAGGCAAAGAAGATTGCAGAGAGAATAATAACGCTTGGTATTAAGGGAGATTTACACGCAAAACGACTTGCTCTTTCCTATATCCCTCATCGGGCTGTTATTTCAAAGCTCTTCAGCGAAATAGCACCGAGATTTTCTGGAAGAAACGGGGGATACCTCAGGATCGTGCAGACAAGAAACAGGGTTAAGGATGCTTCACCAATGGCTGTACTTGAATTTATTGATTACGAGGATGTAAGGAAACCCAGAGTCGTAAAGTCCGAAAAAAAAGAAACAAAGAAGACAACTACATAGCTCTTCGCATTGTTAAACCATATAAATGCAGTAGCCCCAAAAAAATGAGACATTTATGTCTCGAAAAAGACACAAAGGATGATGAAAATTATAGTAATCCCCCTACATCCCCCTTTAGAAAAGGGGGATGTAAAGCGGTGAGAAGTTTCAAATGAGGTTAATCTATATTCCCCTCTTTTGTAAAGATGGGCGAGGGGAGATTACTAAAAACAACAAATTCAATAAGTTAGAGGTATTTTAAGGTGAAAATCCTTGTTACAGGTGGAGCAGGGTATATTGGGAGTCATGTAGTAAAGGCTCTCAGTGAGAAAAGACATTCTATAGTAGTATACGACAATCTCTCCTATGGTTATGAATGGGCAGTGCTCAATGGACGTCTGGTAAAAGGCGATCTTGCTGACAAAAGGCTCCTTAATACTATCTTTGAGGCAGAGGATTTTGAAGCTGTTATTCACCTTGCCGCATTTGTTGTGGTAGAAGAGTCTGTAAGAGAACCAATAAAATATTATAGAAACAATTTCGTAAATACACTCAAACTTATGGAAGCATGTATCACACACAATGTGAGCAAGTTCATCTTTTCGTCATCAGCAGCAGTTTATGGAATACCTGAAAAGGTACCGGTTACTGAAGATGCGCCTCTCCAGCCAATAAGCCCTTATGGCTCATCAAAGGTAATGGTAGAGCATGTGCTTGATGACGTGAGCAGGACTAATAATCTCAGATATGCATCGCTCAGGTACTTTAACGTTGCAGGTGCTGACCCGCTTTCAAGAATTGGACAGGCGAGAAAAGATGCTCCTCACCTTATTACCGCATCTTTGAGGACAGCACTTGGTATCAAAGATCACCTTGATATATTCGGGACAGACTATCCTACACCTGATGGGACATGTATAAGGGATTATATTCACGTTGATGATCTCGCTGATGTGCACGTACTTGCACTCGGATACCTTGAATCAGGGGGTGACAGCAGGATATACAATTGTGGTTATGAACACGGATATTCTGTAAAAGAGGTAGTTGAGAAAGCAAAAAATGTCACAGGAGTTGATTTTCCTGTGAGGCCAGTAGGAAGAAGGCCCGGAGACTCGCCAGTACTTGTAGCAGATGCATCAAGAATCAAAAGAGAACTTGATTGGAAGCCAAAATACGATGATCTCGGATATATAATCAAGACAGCATGGGAGTGGGAGAAGAAAATGAGGGTTAAGCCTTCAAGTTGTGACAAATGCAGTCAGACATAGTTTTTTAAAAATGAAGTTTGAAGCCTATCCCCCTGTAAATGTATTCTTTTCTTAAACCCAATATATATGGTAAATTATAGTCAAATTCTTCAATGGAGGAGGTGAATTTATGACAAAAGCTGAAAAACTAAAGAAAAATCTTGAATTACTATCCCCTGAATCTCTTAATGAAGCAGATAACTTTATCTCATCTCTCCTATTGCGACAAAGAAAGAAAAGTTTAGAAGAGAAAAAAAACATAATTGAATCGTTATGCGGTTCATGGGCTGATGATAAAAGTATTGATGTTATTTTCAAGGAAATTGATCTACAA
>VGWZ01000161.1 GCA_016873595.1 Nitrospira sp. | reverse complement strand
ATGACATCCTTCTCATCGGTATAAACTTTTTCGTAGATATTGTTATGAAATGGCGTTGAATTGAAATAGATTGAGCCGCTTTCCGTAAAGTATCGGCTGAAAAATGAATAGAGCTTGTCAAAAAGTTCATCCCTAAATTTCGGGTGGCTCTTTAACGCCGCTTCAATATCTTTTTTGAGGATGTCCTCAATTTTGCGGTAGTAATTTGATTTTATCTTCATCAAATTAACAAAACCGCCTTCGCCTTCAATCTTGGCGCCAATGAAAACATCCTGCAATGCTTTATAAAATTTTTGTTCTTTGGTCATAGTTTTATTTCATTAAATCATCTAAACTAACGCCCAACGCCTTGGCTATTTTATGGGCCGTATCCATTGTGGGGCTTTGAATAGCCCCTGATTCAATCTTGATTATCGTATTGTGGGAAATATCTGCAAGTTTGGATAACTTGTCCTGCGACAAACCTCGTTGTTTTCGCAACCTTTTTATATTCTTTGCTATTGTTGATTTTTCGTTTGACATTGTAGTATGATAGTATTTGTATTAAAATACAATGACTATACTAAAAGCAAATGACTATCACTAACATTATAATACACAATTTAATTTCTTTTGTCCACAAAAATCAAGGGAGTACCTTATCGTTGCCCGCGTATGGGCGGGTGGGACAAGGGCAACATTCTCCGGCGGCGCTCCAACTTCGTTGGCACGAAAAATTGCGGCGGCGAAAAAGCGAGGGCGGGGCGGGAATTCCTTTCCCCCCAACCCCCTTTCCTTCCCGCCCCGCCCGAGCGTTGGGGTGGGAAGCGGCTCGTTCCTGCGTCAGTAGGAAGGCAAAGCCAGCAAAAATGAGAAGGCAAGGGACACATCCCATATTATTCAATACCTCTTCTCCTTCTTAACCACCTTCCAGAATATTCTGTATTTATTCCCCTTCTTGGGCATGATGTTCGCATAATGACATACATATTTGTACCAGTAATTATCAATAATTTTAATAGATTTGAGTTGCGGACTTGCAGGTGGAGGCAACAGAAAAAGGCCGTCTCTTTCAGGGAGAGATCTTATGCCTTGCCACAATTGACATAATGACATATTGACAATATGCTGAAAGCCTGTTATTTTAAAAGAAAAGGAAGGAGATAGGCATGCTGGTTGCAATTGATAAAAGAGGGAGCATTAACCTTCCCTCAACGATTAGAAAGGAAATGGGCCTCGATACCGGAACACATCTGGATCTTGAAGTTCTTGAGGGTGGATCGATCGTATTAACGCCTGTCGCGATTTATCCCACTGTGAAGTTGAATGAAAAAGGACTCAAGAAGCTCACAGAGGCACGCAAGAGCGGTACAGTGAAAATGCCGGCGCAATTGACGAAACAGATAAGAAATGCCCGATCTGACGCCGACTAAGCTTTTTCTCAAAGACATTGATGCCCTTGCATCAAACCGGCCCGTTCAAGAGAAGATACTCAAAGCCTTGGCCTTTCTTCAGGAAAACCCCTTTCACCCCGGGTTGCACATCGAGAGGATCATCAATGATCCAACCGCTTGGTCCGTTCGGGTCGACAGACGATACCGCATCTCCATTGACCCTATGTCATACCAAAGCTCCAGCGCCCCGGACTGGAACAAAGGTATTATCCTTCTTCGGATACTTGACCACGACGACTTGTACAAAAAGCCCAGATAAGTAGCATCAAATCTAATCTATTACAACTCAAAGTCTTTTCTCATAAATCCTGTACTTCTTATACAACCTTCCTCCAATCATCTCAATAAGGCTCTGGACGGGGATGTTGTCCTCGAGTATCCATGAGAACTCAACCCGCTTGTATCCCCCTTTTTTAACGCCTTTAAACCCTTCTCTAAAGAGAAGCGCATCAACTCCTTTATTCCTGTACTCTGCATTTATACCGAGAAGCATCATCCTGAGGTCTTTTACCTTCCTCGAATAGTAGAGTGCCTTTACAATGCTTATAAGATTGAGTTTTCCCTTCATGTGTTTAAGGACAAAATTAAAATCAGGGAGCATTCCCATAAAACCAACAGGCTCTCCATCTTTCTCTGCAATAAGAGTAAGTTCAGGCACTACTATTTGCTTCAGCTTATTTGCCATATTGGCAGTTTCTTCTTCGGTAATTGGTATAAATCCCCAGTTATCTTTCCATGCTGAATTATATACATCCCTGAATATCCGCATCTCAGATTCAAATTTTTTTATGTTTACCGGCCGAACACTGATTCCCCTTTTTTCAGCAATCGCAGCAACTCTGAGTACTTTTTCAGGCAGTTCTTCTGGGACGTCAACTATATATGCGTAAAGGTCCTTTGCTTTCTCCATGCCATATCTTTCCATTAAATCATTGTAATAGGGAGGATTGTATGGTGTCATCAAGAGGGGTGGTTCGTTAAATCCTTCTAACAAAAAGCCGCATTCTTCATTTGTAGAAAAGTTCATTGGCCCGCGTATTGAGTCCATCCCTTCGTTTTTAATGATTTCTGAAGCCTTATCGAGGAGGGATGATGCAAGAGAATAGTCATTAATAGATTCGAAAAATCCGAAGAACCCAACTTTTTCCTTATGAAGTTCTCTATGGTGCTGGTCAATAATTGAGATTATCCTTCCTGAAGGTTTCCCTTTTTTTGCAAGGAAGTATCGTGCGGTTGCATGCAGAAAGAAAGGGTTTTTATCAGAGAATTTTTCCTTCATATCACTCATCAGGGGTGGGACAAAAAGAGGGTCGTGTGAATAGAGGGAGAAAGGTACGTTTATGAAATCATCGAGGTCTTTCTTCGTTTTAACCTCGATGATTTCTGTCATTTTATTTTATTAAACCCAGCGACTTGCCAACTTTCTCAAAGGCTTTGAGTACTCTGTCAAGCTGTTCGTCTGTGTGGGTTGCCATGTAGCTTGTTCTAATGAGAGCCCTGCCAGCAGGTACAGCAGGGGTGACAGCTACATTTGCGAATACACCTTCTTCCTGGAGCATCATAGTCATAGTAAAGGCATCCTGATCATCACCGACTACAATGGGGATTATAGGTGTCTGGCTCGGGCCTACTTCAAAACCAAGTTCCTTAAAGCCCTTTAGCATTTTCCTTGTATTTTTCCATAGTTTCTCTCTTCGCTCGGGTTCGTTCTCAATGATGTCAAGAGCTGCGCTTACCGAGGCAACAGATGCTGGTGGAGGACTTGCGCTAAAGATAAAAGACCTTGCAAAGTGTTTTATATAATGGATTACATCTGCCGAACCTGAGATAAAGCCACCGATAGATGCAAGTGATTTGCTGTACGTGCCCATTATGAGGTCAACCTCATTCTCAAGTCCAAAATGCTCTGTAGTACCACGACCTTTTTTCCCAAGAACACCTATGCCATGTGCATCATCAACCATTAGTCTTGCGCCATATTTTTTAGCAAGTAAGATAATTTCAGGCAGGTTTGCAATATCTCCCTCCATACTGAATACACCATCAACAACTATCAGCTTGTCTCTCTCTTCATATTCATTGAGTATCCGTTCAAGATCTGTCATATCATTGTGTCTGAACTTCTTTATCTCTCCGAATGAAAGTCTGCATCCATCTATAATGCTTGCATGATCCATCTTGTCGATAATGACAATATCGTCTTTACCCACAAGGGCTGAGATTACACCAAGGTTAACCTGGAAGCCTGTAGAAAAGATAAGCGCAGCCTCTTTTCCTATGAAACGGGCAAGTTTTTCTTCGAGGTTGACATGGATGTCAAGGGTACCATTCAGGAATCTTGATCCTGCACAGCCTGTCCCATATTTTTTTATGGCCTCTATCGCAGCCTCTTTAACCTTTGGATGATTTGTAAGACCCAGATAATTATTTGAGCCTACCATAATCATTTTCCGGCCTTTCATGATAAGCTCAGGTTCCTGTGCGCTTTCGATAACCCTGAAATAAGGATAAATGCCTTGTGAAATAAGTGTTTTAGCCTTATCAAATTTGAAACACTTCTCAAATATGTCTACTGATTTTTTTATAGCCATCTGTGAATCCTGTACCAATCTGCTGTCCATTTTATCCCTTCCTTTATTTTGACCTTTGGTATAAATCCAAGTTTTTCTATTGCCTTACTCGCATCGCATATCCAGTGCGAATGACAGAGTTCCTTTATTTTATCTCTATTGATGATCCCTTTTTTATTTATTCTTTCGCCAATAAAAGCGAAAAATGGCATTGCAAATCTTGGTACCCTGAGCTGTATGAAACCTACGTTGAGTGCAGATGCTATTTCCATTGCAAGCTCCTCGCCTGTGTAAGATTTACTGTTCGATAGAAAATATATCTCGCCCTCAGCATCTTTGTTTTCTGCAGATAATAGTATACCTTGAACGAGATCATCAACATAGAGCAATGAATAATAACATTTTCCCCAATAAGGGAAAATACCTTTTTTAATCAGCTTAAAAAATATAAAGAGATCCTCATCCCTGGGACCATATACCGCAGGTGGCCTTAGTATGGTCACTGGTATGGAATCCTTATGTCTCAGGACTGCCTTTTCACCTTCAAGTTTACTTTTCCCATAGCTTGAGACAGGCATGGGTTCTGAATCTTCTCTAAGAGGCGACCCATTATTACTCGGGCCTACCGCAGCAAGGCTACTCAGATAGATAAATCGTTTAATTTTCTGGTTCTTTTCAGCGACAGCATTGATCAGGTTTTCTGTACCTTGTGCATTGATACAGAAAAAGTCGTCTG
>VGWZ01000160.1 GCA_016873595.1 Nitrospira sp. | reverse complement strand
CCATTCCATCCGAGGTGCCCAAAGAAATTTGAACCCTGTGATAACATCATACCCGAATTAAAAGAAACAGATGGCAGACTTGTATCATGCCATCTGTTTTGATTATGCAATGGAATGTTTATGCTAAGATATATGCACCTTGAGCCTTGAAACCATGAAAAAACGATTGATAGAACTCATCATTGAGAAAGCATTTAAATACAGTACAGAGCCTGTCTTTAAGCTCGTTTCAGGAAAGATGAGTAACTACTATTTCAACTGCAAGGCTGTTGCCCTTTACCCTGAAGGAATGTACCTCATAGGGAGTCTTATATTTGATGTAATAAAAGACCTCAACATAAAGGGTATTGGCGGGCTCACTCTTGGTGCTGACCCAATAGCATATGCAGGAGCATATACATCATATCTGAAAGAAAAACCTGTTGAAGCCTTCGTAATCCGAAAGACGCCTAAGTCCCATGGTACAATGCAGTGGATCGAGGGAAATGTAAAAGAAGGCGATAGGGTAGTAATTGTTGAAGATGTGATCACCACTGGCAAATCAACAATTGAGGCAATTACCAGAGCAAGGGAAGCAGGTCTTGAGATAGTAAAAGTTATTGCCCTCATTGACAGACAAGAAGGTGGTCGGGAAGCTGTCGAGATCTTAGGCTACACACTCGATTCGATTATCACAAGAGAAGAAGTAATGGAGCTATATCAAAAAATTAAAAATTAAAAGTTATTAGTTATAAGTTATTATTCATAAATGTCCTATCTTATTTATCCTTGTCATTCCTGCGAAGGCAGGAATCCAGTGACATTGGCTCTTTCTGGATTCCCGCTTGTGCGGGAATGACAACGTGGAGAGGGCATTTGTTATGTGGGAATCAATAGTTATTAGTTTAGCGTTCTTACTGCTTACTTCCTACTCGTTGCTCCTCACAATCCTTTCCGCTTCCCACAGCCTCGGATCAAGGGCATCTCTTAGCCCTTCGCCAACAAGGTTATAGCTCAAGACAGTAATCAATATTGCAAGGCCTGGATAAAGAGAGAGCCACCATGCAACTTCTATATTATCTTTCCCTGATGTGAGAATATTTCCCCAACTCGGTTCCGGTGGCTGTACTCCGAGTCCGAGAAATGAAAGACTCGATTCAATAAGTATCGCACCCGCAACACCAAATGTCGCAGCAACAAAAACAGGCGACAGCGCATTGGGAAGTATATGCCTGAACATAAGCCTTTTATCACTCACACCAACAGCCTTCGCAGCGCTCACAAAATCTGTCTCCTTTAATGTAAGAAATTCTGCCCTCACAAGTCTTGCAACATCCATCCAGCTTGTAATCCCTATGACAACCATTATGGTAAATATATTCGGTTCAAGTATTGCAATGACTGCGAGGATGAGAAAAAAGGTTGGGAATGCGAGCATTATATCAACGAATCTCATCAGTAGTGCATCCACCTTTCCTCCGTAAAAACCAGCAATTGACCCTATCACAATGCCAATCATTATTGCGATACCAACTGCAACAAAGCCGACTTTCAATGAAATGCGGCTACCCCATATTATTCTTGAGAGCACATCACGACCGAGTTCATCTGTACCAATGAGATGTTGCTTGTCTGGAGGCGAAAGCACATTATGGACATCTATTGCTGTAGGGTTATATGGTGCTATGAGTGGTGCACACAGAGAGACAGTGATCAGCAAAAATACTGTTACCACACCAATAACAGATAATTTGTTCTTTGAAAATCTTTTTCCAATAATACTTAACAGTCTCATTTATTCTTAATCTCTAATCTCCAATTTCTATTTTCTATTTTCTATTTTCTCGCCCTTATCCTCGGGTCAACCAGTGCATATGATATATCTGCTATGAGATTCCCTAATAATGTGAGGACTGCACCTATCACGAGAATCCCCATTATTGTAGGATAATCCCTTGACATCGTCGATAAGTAAAAAAGCTGCCCCATGCCCGGAATCGCAAAGATCGTCTCGAATATCACACCTCCACCGATAAGCCCTGGTACAGAGAGTCCGAGGATTGTGACGATTGGCATGAGCGCATTCCTGAAAGCATGTCTGAAGACAACCTTTGATTCAGTTAACCCCTTTGCTTTTGCTGTCCTGATATAGTCCTGTCTGATCACTTCAAGCATACCTGAGCGGCTGTAACGGCTTAATCCTGCGATTCCACCAAATGCAGAAACACCAACAGGCAGGATAAGATGTCTGATCCAGTCCAGCAACCTCTCAAAGGGACCCATTCCAGCTATATCTATACTCTGGATACCTGATATTGGCAGTATGCCCATATTGACCCCAAACAGTATCATGAGTAAGAGCGCAAGCCAGAAAGTAGGAGTAGAGAAACCGACAAGAACAAAGACTGTAGAGAGTTTATCAAATAGAGAATATTGTTTTGTCGCAGAAAGTATCCCGATAGGGATAGCTGTGATGAATATGAGTATCAATGAAAGGACATTAATGGTTAAGGTTATGGGGATACGCTCGATGATCTTATCAACAACTTTTCTGCCATCTACAAATGACTTTCCGAAATCAAGGCTCACAAACCTTTTCAGCCAGTCAAGATACTGAATATGCAATGGTTTATCGAGACCGTAAAGCTTCTTAAGATTCTCCTTTGCCTGGGCAGATGCCTTAAGTGACATTTCTGTCTGAACCTCAACAGGACTCCCGGGTGCAATGTGAATGACTGTGAATGTGATAAGTGTGATTCCGAAGATTAACGGAATCATGAGGAGGAGTCTTTTTATTATGTAAAGTAACATTGAATAGTATAATAACCCCTACACTCTATCCTGTTATTGACATAACCTCTTCATAGGTTGTAATTCCTTCCAGCATTTTCCTTCCAGCCACTCTTCGCAGGTTAACCATACCGTCAGATTTCGCACTATCATAGAGCGCAGAGATTTCAATCTTATCACTGAGCACAGCTTTTAACTTATCAGTAAATTCCATTACTTCGAAAATTCCTGTTCTTCCCCTATACCCGGTTCCACGGCACTCAAGGCATCCTTCACCATAGTAGACCCTGTAAGGCTTCTTCACAAGCTGCAGATACTCCATTTCTTCTTCTGTGAGCCTCCTCTCTTTTTTGCAGTGAGGGCAAATCTTCCTCACCAGTCTCTGTGCAACAATACCTATTATCGTTGCTGAGAGGAGAAAAGCAGGTACACCAAGGTCAATGAGTCTGGTAATAGAAGAAGGTGCATCATTTGTGTGAAGTGTTGAAAGGACAAGATGCCCGGTAAGTGCTGACTGGACAGCGTTCTCAGCAGTTTCGATGTCACGTATTTCACCTACCATAATTATATCGGGATCCTGGCGGAGTATATTCCGCAGGATATTGGCAAATGTGATACCGGCTGCCTGCTGGACTCCCACCTGGTTGAACTCCTCAACCACCATCTCAATCGGTTCTTCAATCGTCACAATATTCACATCGGGTGATGCGAGTGCCTTCAGTGTAGAATAAAGTGTCGTTGTCTTGCCACTGCCAGTAGGCCCGGTAACGAGTATGATACCGTTAGGTCTTCTGATAAAAGAATTGTAAATCTGGAATTCCCTTGGATAGAAGCCGAGATGGTCAAGGTCCTGAAGGAGTAACTCAGGATCGAATATCCTTATAACCACCTTCTCACCAAATGCAACAGGGAGTGTAGATACTCTGATTTCAATATCCTTTCCGCTGTACATTGTCTTTATCCTGCCGTCCTGCGGTCTCCGTTTCTCTGCTATATCCATCCTGGAGAGCATCTTTATCCTCGATATAATAGGAGCGTGAACAGATTTGGGAATGGTATGGATATAATGTAAAATGCCGTCTATCCTTAATCGAACAAAAGATTTTTCTTTCTTTGGCTCGATGTGTATGTCACTTGCCCTCTGTTCAAATGCATAATGCAAGAGGTACTCAACCGCATTGATGATATGCTGGTCTGTTGCTTCTATTTCACTCTGTCCTCTGAGTTTTACATACTGTTCAAGATTTCCGAGTTCAAAGGAAGAGAATGCTTCTGCTTCTGCTGCTCTCACAGACATTCGAAATCCAAAAAATTCGCGTATGATCTTCAGTATGTCACTCTTTGAACTGAGCACAAGCTTTATCTTTATCTTCCGTGCACTCTTCAGACTCTCAATAGCCTCAAGGTTAAATGGGTCTGCTACTGCTATAGTGATCACACCATCTTTCCCATCTATTGGTATAAAAAGATGTCTCATTGCAAAGGGTCTTGACACATACGAGGTAACTACATCCAATTTCAACTTTAATGGATCAATCTTTTTGTACTCTATTCCAACCTCATCTGCGATAACTTCTGTAATAATGTCTTCCGTGAGTATTTTGCCGTTCTTTCCGGGCATCTCAATATTAAAAGAAGAAATTACCTCTGCAGGCAATACAGGATACTGGACTTGATAAAGTCGTCTGGGATGAGAGATTTCCTGTAACTTCTGAAGCCTTGCCTTTTGAGCATTGCCTTTCGAGAGAATATCTTTGTATTGCTCTTTGGATAGAAGACCTCTTTTGAGAAGTACCTGTGCGGCAAAGTCGATTGTAAAAAGTTTATCTTTTACCATCTCACCCCTCAGGACTTTTATTACACAACATACGTTGCATCTTTATCTGAAAAATACACCAACTTTACTTTAATTTCACACACCCTTTAAATAGATCTCGAGGAAAAATTGTTTCATATTTTACTATATTCTCCATACTCTTTCAGATATCTCCCGGTATACGATTCTTTGA
>VGWZ01000159.1 GCA_016873595.1 Nitrospira sp. | reverse complement strand
TCAAGGAGAAAAAGGAAGATATAAGTGATTGTGTCTCTCGATTATTCCAAATGGGAAGAATCGAGTATCAACTTTGTTGAGAGTAAGTATTATGAGTAAGGAGCTGAAATAATTGTCGGACAGCCTGTCTGCGGCAGGGTTCTTCATTAAAACTATCCTTACCTTTCGCTTAACTATCACAGAAAATATTACCAAAACTTTTGAACAATTCAAATGAGAAAAAGGATTTTTATCTGGCGGTCCCAACGGGATTCGAACCCGTGTTTTAGCCTTGAGAGGGCTACGTCCTGGGCCTCTAGACGATGGGACCATGGCTGGGGAGAGAGGATTCGAACCCCTGTAAGCAGATCCAGAGTCTGCCGTCCTGCCACTGGACGACTCCCCAAAAGGTAAAAAATTATACCATATCTTTTTGATAATTCACAAAATCTAAACCTATTTGGCAGATAGTATGGAGTTTGAGTTATAATGATAAAAAGTTAAAAGATTTCACAGGGATTTACTAAAATGACGTTTAAGTGTAAGATCATGGATTACTGCTCAATGTACAATTATCTGACAAGTTCAGTCACAATTTTAGAATTATATCCTTTTGTTGAAGAATACTGCAGACATCCGGAAAAATATAAAGAATGCGCAAGATATAAAATTTTAATTGAAGGTGATGCCCCTCCTGAGAATTTATTGCCAAATGGTAAAATGTTAAAAAAGAGGTAGCGGGTCGTTATTTAATTTTTCAAGGTATTCTTTCCACTCAATCGGAAGCATATATTTCTTTTTATTATTACATTCTTTACAGACAGGCACAACATTTCCTTTGGTTGACTTGCCCCCTCTTATTATAGGAACGATGTGATCAAGAGTAAGCTCTTTGGGAGCAATTTTTCTTTTGCAGTAGGAGCAGACTCCCTCTGCACATCTCCTTTTCCACCATTGGGATGCCCTGAGCTTTCGCGCCTCTGCCTTTTCCCTCTTTATCTCTTCTTCAGTAACATTTGAAATGAAGTGATTCATAAATTATTTTAGCCTGTTCTGGCTTTAGTAATATACTATCCTTTCACTCCATCCCATAAAATGCTTCGATTTCTCCCTTCCCTTTTTGCATAGTACATCGCCTGATCGGCTTTCTCGATAAGTTCTTCTTTAGTTGTGACATCATGATAGGGGAAAGTAGATATCCCTATGCTTATAGTAACCTTGAAGGTGTTGCCCCCTGCAGAAAATGATGTATTCATCACAGCCTGTCTTAACCTTTCTGCCATGTTTTTTGCACCATTGGCATCTGTTCCTATAAGAATTACTGCAAACTCTTCTCCTCCATATCTTGCAGGAATATCTATGTTTCTTATGGTTGTCTTTATTATATCTGCAACTCCTTTGAGCACTGTATCACCTACTGGATGTCCATAGGTATCATTTATTTTTTTGAAGTAGTCTAAATCTATTATGAGCATGGAAAGGGGCTCTGAGAATCTATCGAAACGACTGAATTCCTGCAAAAGTCTTTCCTGAAAGTGTCTGTAATTGAAGAGTCCTGTGAGTCCATCTGTTATCGCAAGCCTTTCTATTTCTTCATGAAACCGTGCATTTGCAATAGAGGTTGATGCCTGATTTCCGAGAACCTTTAACAGGTTAGTCTGGTGAGAATTGAATGCATTTTTCTTTTCTGAAAGGACTGCAAGTATGCCAATGAGCTCATTTTCATAAAGAAGCGGTAAAGCAAAGACAGAGCCTATAGTATCTGTTTTAAAAGGCATGACAGGGGAGCGATAGTCTCTCACGTCAGAGAGATATAATGGTTCTTTATTCTTCACCAATATATCGAGCGAAGTACCTTTCATACTGAATAACTTTTTACCCGGAGATGGAAGTCCTATCTGATGTACCATTTCGAATTCTTTGCCTTTCGTTATGAACAAGACTACTGCTGAGGGCGCAAGTCTGTACGCACCCTCTGTCAATCTCTGTGCGATAAAATCTATATTAAGTGATGAGAGTAATTTTGAACTCTCTTCGAGGAGAATCTTTAAGCTGGCGTGAGAACGATGGATCAGAGGGGAAATACGCTCTCTTTGAAGTATCCTTAAGAGCTGCTTTGAGAACATCTGGATCGTAGTGTTATCAGCATCATTGAATGCATGAAATCTTGTGCTGTCAGCAGTCAGAACACCAAGAGGAAAGTCCCCATCGATAACAGGAACTGCGAGTAAAGAAGAAACCTTATCTCTCTTTAAATAGCCGACTTCGAGTTTCTTTTCACTTATATCAGATACTATAACAGGTTTCTTTTCTTTCATACAGAGATTTATAATCCCTCCAGTCGAGGGGATAATGTTCCCTGATTCCTCTGTGGAACATCTTAACCTCAGATCGCCACCAGCACTCATAAAAAAGTGTACTGAATCAGCAAATACCGCATTCTTTGCAACCATGAGTAATTCTTTAATCTCCTCATCTGACTTACGCACTGAGGCAAGGTAATGAGATAAAACTTCTTCGTCACTAAAAGACTCTATTTCAGTTTCAGAATCTATATTTTGAGCTTTTTCTTTAATTATCTTAAGGGATGTCTCGACAATATTTTTTTTCTTTCTCAGAGCAGTAATCACCAGAGAAGATATACTTGCTGTAGCAATAAGAGATATAAGAAATGCTATTTCTTCAAAGAGTTTCTCTCCATTAAAAAAATTACTCAGCTCAAGAAATGGGATTAACAGTGAGAGAACAATAACAGTTTTTACTCCATAAAATGCGGTAAGAGATGCAATAAACGGAAAATAAGCCATCCTGAGCCATGGCAATGTAAATGCCTTGACTGTGCCTGCAATAAGGAGCATGAGGGAGAAGAGAAATTCTATAGAATACGTTTTTTCTTTCTTTACTCTATGGAGGATGAAATAAATTGAGACGGTGACTGAGCAAAAAAGAAACCAGATAATTCTATGTTTTAATGGAAATTCTAAGAGCAAGCCAAGATAGGTGATAAAAAGAAGGAGAAACGGGAGTGCTCTTTTTACCCATAAGCCCTGCCTCTTCTTACCTCCTCTTCCTTGAAAAACTTCCTGTAAAGGACTTCCCACTCAGTACTCCCTTCAAATACCTTTTTTGAAAATGATTGAAGCTTCTTTTTGACAACAGAATCGATCTCTTCCCCAATTTTTAATTCTGATATAATGGCTCTTTTAATCTCCCGCCTTACATCACTCTCTTCTTCAATCACCTCAATGAGTTTCTTTTCTACAAGTCCTTTAAATACTACATGGCTCAGGTGTGATATTTTATCCTCAGAGAGCATCATAATATCAGGTTTCTCTCCTTCACCAGTTTCTGTTTTGTGAGTTCAAAGAGTTTTCTGTAGTCCATACGTCCCTGTTCTATCTTAGAAGCGTAACTTTTTAACAGTTCCCTGACTTCTTCGTTCAGCCTGTCCTCGATAGTAAGTTCGTCAAGGAGGATTTCTTCTGTCTCTGATAGGAGTCTTTTGATTGGTATCGCAGGTTTAATGAGTTCCTTTGATATGAGGTTATCTACTATCTTTTTTGCTAAGGGTGGAATCCATGTTTTTGGAATCCTCATCCTATTTTTCTGAGAATGCGAGAAGGGCTATGCTCCTTGCCTGCTTTATTGACTCGGTAAGCTTTCTTTGATGCTTTGCGCAATTGCCGGTCATTCTACGGGGGAGTATCTTCCCTCTCTCGGTAAGATAGTTTCTAAGAACTTTAATATCTTTGTAATCTATATGTTCTACCTTTTCAACACAAAACTTGCAAAACTTTCTTTTCTGAAATCTCCGCTGTTGCAATATTTTCTCTCCCTTCTATAAAAAATCCTGCTTTTTAAAACGGCTCTAAATCAGTGGTTTCCTCAGGAGGAAGCATATCTCCTTCTCCTGCTGCACCCTCTTGCCCTCCTCTTCTTGAAAGAAACCTTACAGACTGGGCAATAACCTCGAATTTACTTTTTTGCTGTCCATTAGATTCCCATCTCCGCTCTTGAAGTCTACCCTCTACAAGTACAGCACTCCCTTTGTTGAGATATTTACTGCATGACTCTGCTTGCTTCCCAAAAACTACATTATCTATAAACATTGTTTCCTGTTTTGTTTCATCAGACTGCTTGTATCTGTAATTTACTGCGATTCTGAAAGAGGCTACAGGAGTTCCCTGGGGGGTGTACCTCAATTCAGGGTCTTTTGTAAGATTGCCTATAAGTATTATCTTGTTGTACATGCTACTCGGGCTTTATTTTTTGTTCTGCAGGTTCAGGTACCACTTCAATTTTTTCAAGTTCCTGTGCCTGTTTTGTGCTGAGTTTCACAATCATATATTTAATCACTACATCAAATACTCTATAGAAATCCTCTAATTTTTTAATTGTGGAGGATGTTGTTTTATAGAGGAAAAGTACATACACTCCTTTTTTCTGCTTTTTGATTTCATAGGCAAGCTTCTTCTTTCCCCACATATCAACCTTAAGTATCTGTCCTCCATATCCTGAAATAAGGTCTTTAATCCGTGTAATAGCAGACTCAGTCTCTTCATCAGTAAGTGATGCGTTTATGATGACAATATTTTCATATATATTCATTCAAAATGCCTCCTCATGATTTTACCTTTTTATTCTTACCCCTCTCAAGAACCAGCACGAACAAGAAATTTAATGTTTATACCATAGTGAGAAGTATAAAATCAACTAGGACTCATAAAAAGTTTATAGAAATTAAACATTAAAATTCATTTAACGTTTCATCATTTCTTGAATTGACAAAAAAGGATAACTTAAGTTACGATAGCACATCTTCAAAAATGTTCTTTGATAAAACTAAAATGAGTGCGTAGCA
>VGWZ01000158.1 GCA_016873595.1 Nitrospira sp. | reverse complement strand
GTAAATAGGCTTACCATTACGGCGGACATTTACTGCATATTGAGGTAAACAGAGAAGTCGATAGATATCGATCCCCCCTGTCAGGAAGTACCACAACAATGACACCTTCTTTAAGCTCGCTGGATTTTCTGAGGGCTCTATGCATTGCAGCACCACTTGACATCCCTGCAAATATTCCTTCCTTCACTGCGAGCATCCTTGTCGTATCAAATGCCTCTTCATCATTCACAATATGTCGTTCGTCAAGCTTTGAAGGATCGAATATTTTCGGCACGATTGACTCTGACATATTCTTTAGTCCCTGGATCCTGTGGTGTACAGAAGGCTCCACACCTATTATTTTTATATCTTTATTAAACTCCTTGAGTCTTCTCCCTACGCCCATGAGCGTGCCTGTAGTCCCCATGCCGGCCACAAAATGGGTGATCTGTCCACCTGTCTGCTCTATGATTTCTCTTCCTGTAGTTTCATAGTGGGCCATTATATTTGCCTCGTTGTCGAATTGATTTGGCATAAAGTACATTCCTGAATCCTCGGAAATTATCCTGTGGGCTAATCGTATTGCACCGTCTGTGCTTTCTTCAGACGGGCTCAGTATAAGCTCTGCACCAAATGCCTCAAGAATTCTTCTCCTCTCAATGCTCACACATGCAGGCATAACAAGCTTTACCCTGTACCTTTTCGCAGATGAAACCATTGCGAGCCCTATACCTGTGTTTCCTGATGTTGCCTCAAGTATTATCTTATCTCTTGTAAGTCTTTTGTCCCTCTCCGCAGCTTCTATCATGTAAAGGGCTATCCTGTCTTTAACAGAGCCTCCGGGATTAGTACCCTCAAGCTTTGCAAAAAGCTTCACCTTTGGATTAGGATTTATGCCCTCTATCCTGACAAGAGGGGTGTTTCCAATGCATTGAATAATTCCCATATTAATTAATTATAGATTTGATTCTATTGAATGGTCAAGGTCTCGAAAGGTTAAGATGTCAAGGAACCTTCAAGGAATATCATCTAAACTAAATGTTCAATTAGTATCTTTATTCCAATACCAATCAAAATGAGCCCGCCTACTATCTCCATCTTCTTTTCAAAAAAATGTCCAAATCTGTCCCCGATAAAAACACCGAGGAATGATAAAAGAAATGTGACAACCCCGATGATTACAACTGGCGTTACAATAGAAATATTCAAAAACGAGAGACTCAAACCTACAGCAAGGGCATCAATACTTGTTGCAACCGATAGTACAAGTAATACATACATATTCAGAGGGTTATTTTCTTTTGCAGTTGGTTTAGTGGTAATTGATTCATAAATCATTTTACAGCCAACAAAACTCAGGAGCCCAAAGGCGATCCAGTGGTCAACACCCGAAATAAAACTTCGTACGCTCAGCCCTGCTAACCATCCTATTAACGGCATTATTGCCTGGAATGATCCAAAAAATATCGCAATCTTTAAGGCATTATTTACCTTCAGATTTTTTATCGTGAGTCCGCTTGTGATAGATACCGCAAAAGCATCCATAGACAATCCGACTGCGATAAACAAAATTGTAATAATATCCATTTAAACTATTTCCTTTTATGAGCAGGTTGCTCAAATGACATGCGAGGTCAGAAGTAAAATTACGGAATTCAGGACATCCTTTCCACCCTCACACCAAGTTTGATTTCTGCAAGCACCGATGCAACATGTTCACAGCGTTCTCTTGTGCCAGTGTAGCAGATTGCCTCACTTTTTGTATGGGCTTCCCATGCGATTTTTTCCGCCTTATCAGCACTATAACCAGTGGCTTTTACTATTTGATAGATGACTTCATCAAATGTATGCCAGTCATCATTAAGCAGAATTACATGCCAGGGCTCTATAATAAACCTTGCTGTTTCTTCTGCCTCAGAAATCTCTGTTGCGTTATCCATGAAAAATTATACCACATGGATGTTGATAAACTATATTTTTGATATAATGAATTAATCTCTGTTTATAGATAAAAGAGACAGGCTTGATGGAAACTTCATTCATTGATGACAGGAGGAAATTTCAGATGAAAGAACAATCACGAAGACAATTTATCCAATCATGTCTTTATCTCGTTCTATCAGGATTAAGTCTTCCCTTTTTCTCCTTTTGTACTGGGTGCAAAAAAAATGAAAAATCAACATACCTATCTGAAATCATTGATCGTGAAACTGCAAAGATTGACCCACATTTTGAGCCTGCTTATCT
Source organism: Nitrospira sp. (assembly GCA_016873595.1). Lineage (GTDB taxonomy): Bacteria > Nitrospirota > Thermodesulfovibrionia > Thermodesulfovibrionales > SM23-35 > VGWZ01. The sequence goes on along the minus strand of VGWZ01000158.1, from coordinate 2,616 downwards.
GAAACTGCACAGAAGCGGAGAACTGAAAAAGAGAGGAGAAGAACTATGGAACATAACGAAAAGTTGTACACTCTGCCCCAGGCAATGTGGAGTCAACCGGATTGCCGGGGATAAGGGTTTCTGTCAGGCTTCTTCTCAACTTGAGGTTTCAGCTTATAATCCACACTTTGGTGAGGAAAAATCCCTTGTGGGGAAAGGTGGTTCCGGAACAATATTCTTCACCAACTGCGGGCTCAGGTGTGTCTTCTGTATAAACTGGGAAATCAGCCAAGGAGGGATGGGAAAGCCCTGTGGTATAGAAGATCTTGCAGAAATGATGATCAAGCTTCAAAAAATAGGATGTCACAATATCAATCTCGTTACCCCAACCCACTATTCACCACATATTGTTCTTGCAGTGGACAGAGCAGCAGGCAAAGGATTGAGACTCCCTCTTGTTTATAATACCTGCGGCTGGGAACGCATGGAGATCCTGAAAAAGCTTGACGGAATAGTTGATATTTACCTGCCTGATTTCAAATATTCTGATAGTACAATGGCAGCAAAATACTCATCGAGTGCAGAGACTTATCCGGAGATCACAAAAGCGGCACTCCTTGAAATGCACCGACAGGTAGGCGTGGCAAAACCTGCCAAGGATGGCCTCATGTATAGAGGTCTGATCATACGTCACCTGGTTATGCCCAACCAGGTCAGCGGAACAAAGAAGGTGATTGAATGGATTGCAGAAAATCTTCCAAAAGACACGTATCTCAACATTATGTCGCAATATATGCCAACATACAAAGCATTTGAATATCTTGACATATCCCGAAAAATAACCCGTAAAGAATACAGCGATGCTGTGAGATGGGCAAAAGAGACAGGCCTCACCAATCTGGATATCCAGGGGTATCCATAAACATGAGGCTATTTTATGTCGCAGATTAAGATTCTTCCACACGATTTAAGGAATAAGATTGCTGCAGGTGAGGTCATCGAAAGACCTGCCTCAGTGGTAAAAGAGCTGATTGAGAATTCGATTGACGCAGGAAGTACAGATATAAAGATAGAAGTCCTGTATGGTGGTAAACGGCTCATCAGGGTCTCGGACAACGGTACAGGTATGGATAAGGAGGACGCATTTCTCTGCTTCGAAAGATATGCAACCAGCAAGCTCTTCAGTGAAGAGGACCTCTTCAACATAAGGACAATGGGATTTAGAGGTGAAGCCCTTTCATCCATTGCGTCTGTATCAAGGGTTACACTTGTCACCGCACCGAAAAGTATCTCACACGGTGTCTCAATTGAGACACATGGTGGAGAAATAAAGTCGGTTAAGGATGCTCCCTCAATTGGGACAACGGTTGAGGTAAAAGATTTATTTTTTAATACACCTGCAAGGAAGAAATTTCTTAAGAAAAATACTACAGAACTCCTCCATATTATTGACAGGGTCACAGAAGAGGCGCTTGCATATTATGAGATTGGTTTCACGTTCATATCGGACAACCACGAGACCATGAATATACCTTTTGCCTCTGGTATCAAGGAAAGGATTATGCAGATCTATGGAGGCGAGTTTCTTGATGGCCTTATAGAAGTGAATGCAGAGGCTGAAAATCTCAAGATACAATCTTTTGTATCAAAAGCCGTTAATTTCAGAAACAGCAAGGCTCATCAGTTTCTCTTTATAAACAGACGGCCCATAAGAGATACTTCAATTGCACATGCAGTATATAAAGCATTTGAAGGAATACTTCCTCATGACAGACATCCTGTCTTTTTTCTTTTTCTTGATATCGAACCGGGAAAAGTAGATTTTAATGTCCATCCGACGAAAAGGGAAGTGAGATTTGAGGATAAAGAATTTATTTATCGTTTTGTATACACCTCTATCAGAGATGCGATGAAAAAAGATCGAATTGAGTATGCAGTACAATTTACAGAAGTTCCCCCAGCAGATTCATTAAGACATTTTCTCTTTCCTTCTGATTCTCCCTCTCTTCCATCCTCTCCCCCTTTTGGGTCTGCACTATCAGAACATCTCGATTTTGCATATACACACTATTTGCCTTTCATGTATCTCGGTGATTCGTTCATTGCCATTTCAGGTAAAGGCGGACTTACACTCATAGACCACCATGCTGCCCACGAGAGAATTCTCTATGAAAAATTTCTCAAGGGAATACATATCAATTCATATCAGTTACTCTTTCCAAAACAGGTGAAGCTATCTCATAAAGAATACAGGATAATCATTAAAAATAGTTCGGTGCTCAGGGATTTCGGAATAGATCTGGATGATTTTGGACATGATACCGTTATCGTTCGTTCACTCCCTGATGTGTTAAAAGAGGCTGATATAAGAGGCATCCTCTCTGATAGTGCATCATACCTCATCGAAGGAATTCCTCTAGATACATCAATGAGAGAGGTCCTTGCAGCAAAAATTGCATGTCATAAATCGGTACGCGGCAAAACAATACTCAATCAAGAAGAGGTTTCTCAATTACTCTCTGACCTTGAGGATTGCGATAACCCTGACAATTGCCCTCATGGCAGACCAACAAGAATTTTCTTTTCTTTAAATGAACTGAAAAAGATGTTTAAGAGAAAATAAGATTTTTATCTTAA
>VGWZ01000157.1 GCA_016873595.1 Nitrospira sp. | reverse complement strand
ATTATGATCCCAACCTCTGCAGGATGTGCGCTGTCAATTCTTGGTGCATTGATGAGCGGAAGAACACCGGTCATGATTAACTACTCGACTGGGGCCGCAAACAATGCAAAGTATGCACAGAGGAAATGCAATTTCAAGACGATCATTACCTCAAAGGCACTTATTGAAAAGATTAATTGCCCTGTTGTTGATGGAATGATTTTCATTGAAGACATCATGGAAGGGGTTTCCAGTGGAGATAAACTTAAGGCCGCATTAGTATCAAAATTACCAACTGCTCTGATTCTTAAAATGGTTCTTGGTGGCAATAAAGATGACAATCTCGTCATCCTGTTCACAAGCGGTAGTGAAAAGGATCCAAAGGCTGTTCAGTTAACTCATCGCAATATAGTGTCGAATATTGAAAATTTCAGCACGGTTTATGAAATGTCTGATAAAGATATTGTGCTTGCGAACCTTCCTTATTTCCATGTCTTTGGCCTTACAGTCAACCTCTGGACACCCCTCTTCCATGGAATGACAATTGTCTCTTATGCCAATCCTTTGGAATATAAAATGATCTGCACTATTGTCCGGGAAGAAAAACCAACAATAATGGTGGGAACTCCGAGTTTTCTGTGGAGCTATGTTCGAAAATCAGAGCCTGGTGATTTCAAGAGTATACGTGTTGTAGTAAGTGGTGCAGATAAATGTCCGGATGCATTGCGAACAGAATTTCGTGAAAAACACGGGATGACTCTTTATGAAGGGTATGGAGCCACTGAGACATCTCCGGTTATCTCTGTAAACACCCCTGAACATAACAAACCCGGAAGTATTGGAAAAATACTCCCCAATGTACAGGTACGAATAGAAAATTATGAAACTGGTGAGGACTGTCGCCCTGGAGAAGTAGGGAGAATTTTAGTAAAGGGAGACCTGGTGATGAAAGGATACCTGGATGACTTCGAAGAGACGTTAATGCGTATCCGACAAGGATGGTACGATACAGGTGATATGGGATATCTGGACGAAGATGGATTTCTCTGGCATTCGGGTAGATTGAAAAGATTCGTGAAGATCGGGGGAGAAATGGTCTCGTTAGTCAAGGTGGAGGATGTTCTGGAAAAATTCCTCCCTGAAAATGTTGCCTGTTCAGTAGTAGAGGTTCCTGATGCACTGAAGGGAGTAAAAATAGTTGCTGTAGTAACATAGAAAGTGGACGAAAAAAAAGATATTAAAGCTGATGTCAGAGCATCTTCCCAATATTGCCCTTCCTAAACAGTTCATCGTGATAGAAGAGCTTCCAAAAATGGGGAGCGGTAAAATAGATTTCAGAAGCGTTGCAGATATAGTGACTGAGATATTACGTAAAGAATACCACGCATAAAATCCCAGCCTTTGTTATGAAGTTAAACTAATCAAAAAGTGAAGTCATTTCTGATTGGGCTCAATAAGAAAATATCAAGGATGAGATAATCGTCATACATAATAAAACTGATAATCTTCTTTATGAAAATTACAAAATATACAAAAAGTAGTATTGGTGTGATGATTTTAAAAAAAGATTCTGATACAATATATTCCTTAGAAAGGTAAAGAAGGACTATCAAATGATGATTGATTTACATACACATACTTTTTTCAGTGACGGGGAACTTATCCCCTCAGAATTAATCAGAAGGGCTGAGGCGATTGGCTATAAGGCTATTGCAATCACTGACCATGTTGACTCATCGAACATTGATCTGGTAATTCCGAAGATTGTAAGTGCGATTAAAAAGCTCAAGGGTTTTATCTCGATAGAAGCAATCCCTGGTGCTGAGATTACACATGCGCCACCGCAGATTATTCCTGAACTTGTGAAGGAGGCGCGGCATTTAGGAGCAAAGATAGTGATTGTACACGGAGAGACCATAGTAGAGCCGGTTGCACCGGGTACGAACAGGGCAGCAATTGGAGCGAATGCTGACATACTTGCACATCCAGGTATTATATCGGTAGAAGATTTACTCCTTGCGAAAGAGAAAGGGGTCACGCTTGAGATCACGTCAAGGAAAGGCCATTCTCTATCGAATGGATATGTTGCAAAAGAGGCGATGAGATTCGGGGTTCCGCTCTGTATCAATACAGATGCCCACAGCCCCTCTGATCTTATCACAAAGGAGATGGCAAAAAAGATACTCCTTGCTTCCGGGATAGAAGAAAATCGTATTGATTTAATATTCGATAATTCGAAAGCCATCATTGAAAAGGCACTCAGGAGGGATTAATGCCGAAGGCGATTAAAAAAAGAATTGCAAAAAAGCCTGCAGATGCAGAGGAAGAGGTCAAAAGTAAACTCGCTCATCTGCAGGATACCTTAAAAGAACGACAAAAAACCGTATTAAAATATGGTGCCATTATTCTTGTGGTGGTGTTCGCTGTTACAGGCTTTCTGTTTTATACCTATTCTTTACAGAAAAAGGCAAAAGAACTTGAGTACGAGGCATATAAGATCTACTATAATGTATATCAGAAGCAGCCTCTCAGTAGAGAAGAACAGTACAGAAAAGCCCTGGATATGTTTAAAAAGGCTTATGATACCAGGAAATCTCCAGTATCGTTATTTTATATTGCAGGCTGTTATTATGAACTTGGTCAATATGATGATGCGTTGAATGCGCTGAAAGATTTTGTACAGAGATATTCAAATGAAGGAAAATTTATTCCGCTTGCCTATCAAAAGATGGCAATGGTTTATCTAAAGAAAGGAAATATCAATGAGGCGATGAACGCTATCGACTCAATGTATAATCTTAAGGGTGATATATATAAAGATTTTGCACTCATAGAATATGCCAGACTTCTCGAGAGAGAAGGGAAGACCGAAGAGGCAAAGAAAAAATATAAAGAACTTACTACGCAATTTCCAGATTCACCATTCAGTGACGAGGCAAAAATAAAACTATCCGGGAAAAAAGAAGGCTAAATCTTCTAAGATTTCAACGGTACTTTCTTCTCGAGGCAAGAAGCTTTCTTTATTAGTTTCTTCGTACTTGCACTTTTATCTTTCACAGGAGCTTTCTTCTTTTGGTTAAAAGAAGCCTTTTTTATTGCTGCCCTGTCGTCTCTATCTAATACGAATTTCCCTTTTGGAGGAAGATAAATTTGCGCTCCTGGTGTAAGAGGTATTATCTTTTCCATGGAATTCAGATCAAGGATAACTTGAACAGGAACTCCTGTCTTTTTTGAAATGCTCTTCAACGTGTCTCCCTTTTTTACTCTATAAATATCTATCGTAAGAAGATCTTCCTCTGGTACCTGTAAGAGTTTTTCGAGAAAAATATCTTTTTTGCCTTCGGGTATCCTCAAGGTATATTCAGGGACATCGGGAGGTGTGCACCATCTTCTGAGCTCAGGGTTTAATTCCTTTATGACCTCTATTGTTGTTTCTGCACATTCTGCAATAACTTCAAGGTCAACAGGTGATTTTATTGTCACCTCGTCATAATCAAGCGGAGGATGATATTCAATATTTTCAAAGCCAAAATCCTCTGGTCTACTTGCAATTAAACTTGCTGCAATAAATTTAGGGACATACTCCTTGGTTTCCCTTTTAATATGTTTTGTGGTGAGGAGCGACCAGTAATCATCGGTCTTTGTCCTGTTAAGTGCTTTGAGGATCTTGCCTTCTCCTGCATTATATGCAGCCATCGCGAGGTTCCATGAGCCAAACATTTCATAAAGATCTTTGAGGTAATGTGCTGCGGCTGTAGTGGATTTTACAGGATCCCTTCTCTCATCCATCCACCAGTTGATTGTAAGACCATATCTCTTTGCTGTCGATGCAATAAACTGCCAGTATCCTACTGCTCGTGCAGGAGAGTAGGCAAAAGGATTGAAGCCGCTCTCGATCAAAGAAAGAAACACTATTTCTTCAGGAACGTCTTTTTCTTTAAGTATTTCTTTCATCAAGTCGAGGTATTTACCTGACCTGCTGAGCCAGAGTGAAAAATTCTCTCGTATCCTGTCAGTAAACAACAGGATATTTTTATTAACAGCCGCAACCGCAAGTTTGTTGTCACTATAATCTGATACTATCTTTGGGCCATTGCTTATGTCTTCTTGGGGTAAAGAAGATATCACGGTCTGCTGGACCGGCGTGATTTCGTTGACCTCTGACGCGTAAACAGGGAAGGCAAAAAATAAAATGATAATGTGAATAATAAAAAACCTTAACCCAACCATATTGCCTAATTTTTTAGCTTAAAATGGGCTATTTGTCAAGAAAAAAGTGCTATTATAATTAATTACGGAAATGAAAAAGATATATACCCTCGGTACCGGTAGGAGAAATGAAGAAGATTTCATAGAGATCCTTTTCGCTTACCATATTCAATCGCTCATTGATGTACGACGTTTTCCAAAGAGTAAAATCTCGATATTTACAAGGGAAAACCTCGATCCCTTTTTACACAAAGAGGGTATTGAGTATTATTTCCTTGGGGCAGAACTCGGTGGCTTTAGAAAAGGTGGCTACATCGCATATACCCTTTCGGATGATTTTATTAAGGGCGTTACTTTTTTAGAGTCAATTGCACTTAAGAAGACCGCTGTTGTTATCTGTGCAGAACGGTTTCCGTGGAAATGCCATAGGAAATGGATTGCAAGAGAATTACACAAGAGGGGTTGGAAAGTGGAGCATATTATTGATAAAGGAAAAGTCTGGATACCAAAATAGATGCGCTATTTACCGGTCTCGTTTGCAGAATGAGAGCCGTCTGTGGCAAAAAGGATTTTCACCTTTCCTGGTTCTTCATGCTGTTGAGGCTTTATCACAAGGACAGGTTTTGTCGAATTGAGAGTCACTGATCTTGTGACGCTTCCAATGATAAGTGATTT
>VGWZ01000156.1 GCA_016873595.1 Nitrospira sp. | reverse complement strand
TCCCCCCTCTGCCTGTCAATGTATCTGCCGTTACCTCTACTTTGCTGATTTTGCACTTGCTTTTGTTTTCTCTTTGTTTCATAATTTCCTCACTTATTGGGTGATATTTTTTTGTTGTTTTGCAAACCTATTATAACAAGGATCTATCGCCCTCTAAGTGATTTTTTCTATGTTTTTATTACCTATGAATCGCTCAGATTAGGTTATAATAAATAGTGTTTTCGCAATTTCGAAAAAACTCCTTTGATTTCTCTTTCTATGTGGAAGAAATATGCAAAAAGGATCCAAATAATCACTGCTTGTTTTTTTTGGGAAATATTCATTTTTTGAATGATCATTTCAGTGCGGCTTAGCAGGTGCACTCATGTAAGAGCTTTTCAGAACATCTATTGTTTGCCAGTTATTAGAGGCCAAATTCACACACCTTTTAAAGTTGATGCACTTCTGACAGTGTCTGGGTATAATTATAACCCTCCGAAATTTTGGCGTTCAAAAGGCTTGCAGGATATATATCATTAATATATACTTATCAGAGGAGGTGTTTCATGAAAACGGCAAAACTATTTCAAAATGGTCAAAGCCAAGCGGTCAGACTGCCTAAGGAATTCAGGTTTGAGGATGACCATGTATACGTCAAAAAGTCTGGCAACGTTGTTATGTTGATCCCTGCAAAAGAGTCGTGGGATATGCTACTGAAGAGTCTGGACAAGTTTTCGCCCGACTTCATGTCAGAGCGGAAACAGCCGAAGACGCAGAAACGAGAGTCTTTTTGATGAAATACATGCTTGATACAAACATCTGCATCTATCTTATCAAGCAAAAGCCCGAGAAAGTGCTTCGCCACTTCAAGACCCATTCTGTGGGCGATATCGGCATCTCTTCTATCACGCTTGCGGAACTCAGGTTTGGCGTAGAAAAGAGCGAGCAAGTCGAAAAGAATCGCCAAGCCTTAGATGAATTCGTCCTGCCACTCGAAATTGCAGATTTCGACGAAAAGGCAGCTGAAAGTTATGGAAAGGTGCGGACGGCACTCGAAAAAGAGGGCAAGCCCATCGGTTCCATGGACATGCTGATAGGTGCGCATGCCTTAAGCCTTAGCGTTATCTTGATCACAAATAATACCAGCGAGTTCAAGCAAATCAAGCATCTCAAGATTGCAGATTGGAGCAGATAGGCAGAATGTGGGATTACAGGGTAATAGTGCATGAAAAAATGTTTTATATTCATGAAGTTTATTACAACGACAAGGGCGATATTACTGCTATTTCCGAAAATCCAATGTATCCGTGTGGAGAAAGCCTGGATGAACTGAAGGGCGACATGGGGTATTTTCTTCGGGCGTTTGACAGACCTGTGCTAAAGAAAGAGGAAATAAGGTTTGTACCTATGGATAGAACGGGAAATAATATTTCATGCGGAAATACGAAGGGGGCTGAGAAAACCCACACCCGCAAGCGTCGATAACCTTATCCTTTTCCACCACTTTCATGCTTTTATTATACTTTGTGTGGTGGAAAGGAGTGAAGCTTTTTTAGGTCAAAGCTGTTTTGCAGACACTCAATATTTTTTTTTGAAATCAACGTTCTTTGCGAGAGTTTGCTCTGTTTAGTAGCAGCAGGTGAAGTGATCCCTTGATTTTATAAATCATCATCATGTTTTAAAGATAGCTCTGTGAGTCGTAGATAATCTATCCCTTAACAATGTATATCTTTTCTGTGGCTTGTTATTTCTGATAGCTATTGCAATGGCCTTTTTGGTCCCCACCAGCACGACCATCTTCTTTCCCCTGGTTATTCCAGTATAGAGGAGGTTTCTCTGTAGGAGAACATAGTGCTGGGTTAGAACAGGCATGACGATGACAGGATATTCACTTCCTTGGGATTTGTGGACTGAGATTGCATAAGCCAGGGTTATCTCATCAAGTTCAGGATATTCATATGAGACAGGTCTTCCGTCATAATCCACTGTGACTTCTTGAAGCTCACGGTCTATTTTGATAATCCTGCCAATATCACCGTTATAGACATCTTTGTCATAGTTGTTCTTTATCTGCATGACCTTGTCTCCGACCTTGAATACCTTGCCGCCTCTTGTAAATTCGTCTTTTGACGGATTCAATTGTCTCTGTAATTCTGTATTCAGATTTGATGCCCCAATAATGCCTTTGTGCATTGGAGTGAGAACCTGGATGTCGTTAACAGGGTTATAGCCAAACCTTGCAGGGATTTTATCCTTGCAGAGTTGAATAACCTTCTCCAATACTTTTTCTGGGTCCTCAAGCTCGAAGAAGTAGAAATCCTGTTGGTCTTTACCCTGGCTGAATACCGGCATCTTTCCATTGTTAACCCTGTGGGCATTAACAATTATAAGGCTCTCTTTAGACTGCCTGAAGATCTCATCGAGTCTCACAGTCGGTACAGAGCCAGAATCAATGATATCTTTAAGGACATTTCCAGATCCTACCGAAGGCAACTGATCCACATCTCCTACCAGAATCAGGGTTGCCTCTTTTGGCACCGCATTGAGAAAATGATACATCAGGATCGTATCTACCATTGATGTCTCATCTATTACTATCAGATCTGCTTCCAGCGGATTCTCATCATCTCTTTTGAACCTTCCCTCTTTAGGACTGTATTCCAGAAGCCTGTGCAGGGTCTTTGCCTCATATCCAGTAGCCTCAGACATCCTCTTTGCAGCCCTTCCTGTTGGTGCCGCAAGAAAGACTCTCTGCCCTAACCTTCTATAAATCTTTATGATCGCATTTATAATTGTGGTCTTCCCAGTACCGGGACCTCCCGTAATTATCAGGGCTCTCTTTTCGAGGGATTCTTTTACTGCCTGTATCTGCCTTTCAGCAAGATTTATTTTCAGTTCTCTCTGAACCCATTCAATAGCCTTGTCTTTATCAAAGGGTCTTAATTTTTTAGGGAAATTTAAAAGGGTCTTCAGGTTATCCGCAATGCCGACTTCAGATACATAAAATTTGGCAAGGTAGACAGCTTTATTGTTTTCTCTGATATCTTGTTGATTCAGGTCTTCTACTATTATCTTTTTATCTGAAGCGATCTTGCTGAATGCCTCTACTATAGTGTCTCTTTCAACCTTAAGGATATTTTTACACTCTTCAATCAGAGGCTCATAGGGATAATACACATGGCCATCCTCTGATAACTGATGAAGCACATAGAGGATTCCAGCCTCAGCCCTTAGCCTGGAGTTCTTTGGAATTCCGATTTTCTCGGCTATCTTATCAGCCGTAATGAATCCAATCCCGAATATATCCTGGGCAAGCCTGTAGGGGTTTTCCTTAACAACCTTTACAGAGTCTTTTCCGTATTGCTTATAAATCTTGGCTGCATATGTCGGGCTAACTCCGTAACCCTGAAGGAAAATCATCACCTCACGTATCTCTTTCTGTCCCTCCCATGCCTTCTGAATCATCTCGATCCTGTGATCTCCTATGCCCTCAACCTCTCTGAGCCTCTGAATGTCTGTTTCAATAATAGTGAGGGTATCAACGCTGAACTTTGATACAAGACGTTTTGACATGACAGGACCGATGCCCTTGATCAAGCCAGAACCGAGGTATCTCTCTATTCCTTTTGCTGTTGCAGGGACTACTGATTCATAAGAGATTACCTTGAACTGTTGGCCATATCTTGGATGAGTATGCCATTGGCCTGTTATCTTTAAAACTTCGCCTGGATTTACAGAAAACAGATTACCGACTATGGTAAGCAGATCGTTTCTGCCATGGACTTTCATCTGGGCAACGGTATAATTGTTCTCCTCGTTATAGTAGGTAATTCTTTCTATCTGTCCTTTAATTTCTACAAACATGGCATCACTTTAAAATTCATCTTTTTATTATATAATTGAAAGATTTTTAATAAATCAATTTCTCTATGATCAATTTTAAATCAGGACGTTGAGTATTAAAATATTCAGCTCATCCCGTCGGGTAGATTTTATCCGTGCCCTGGTCAGCTATGAAGGCACAGACGTTAAGTCTCTACGCAAGGCATTTGAGGAAGCTGCAGAAGACTACATTCAGAACTTTAGGAGTCGGGTAAAGAGCCGAAATATTCGTTTAAGGATCATTCAATATCCGTGTCGGATTAAACTTACACAAGCGCATTGTGTTGGAAGCAACGGGAAAGGGATACCCTTAATAAATACATAGTCAATATCATGGAAAAGGAGACAGCGAAAATAAGACAGCTTAAGATTGTAGAACAATACTTAAAGAAACAGAGACAGCCCCTTAAGGGTGTACCGGCCGAGGCTTCAAGCCTCTTATTCCTCTTTAAACAAAGTCAATAGATCATTCGGCTGACAGTTGAAATAAACAAGCAATTTCTCAAGGTCCTTCCTGCTGAAGTTGTAGTCATGATTTGTGGCAATCCTTGATAGGGTCAAGGCCTTTATCCCGGTCTCTTGCTCGATGACTTTATAGGTAATCCTTCTCTTTTCAATAGCGCTCTTTCTCTCTATAAGAGCCTTCAAATTTACTATCAACATTAGGGAGCCTTCCCGGGTATCTTTTGATGAAAAGATAGTATCACCAAAAGATGAAAAATTACAACAAAAATAAAAAAATTATCTCAAAAAGACTTGACAAACATATCATAAAAAGCATTAATATATCATATAAAGATAATTATTAAACATTTTATGATTTTATATTATCATCAATAGAAAAAGAGAGGAGGTGATTACATTACTTGAACAAGGATGAAGATGCTAAGCATGAATTAAGTAAAACGAAGAAACCTGACACAAAAAGGGAACAAGGAATTTCAAACAAAGGTTAAATCCAAACTTAGCAGGTTCATCAAAGATTAAATGGTAACCAAAAAATGAGACTTATCATTTCAGGAG
>VGWZ01000155.1 GCA_016873595.1 Nitrospira sp. | reverse complement strand
CATTTGACAAGTTCTTAGATAAGGTGTTGCAATTCCTCCCGAATTTTCTCAGCGCTATTCTGATACTACTATCAGGTATCGTCTTCGGCATAATTCTCAAAGCTATATTCCTGAGAATTTTCCGTGCGATAAGGATCGATAGATTCTCGGAACGATATGGAGTAGTTGAGATATTACAGAAAGGCGGAGTAAAAGAACCTGTGTCTCTCATCATTTCACGACTCATCGGGTGGATCACCATAATCAGTTTTTTAATCATATCTCTTCGTTCTTTAAACGTACCCGCAATAGAGCGGATACTCGAAAGATTTATCCTTTATTTACCAAATGTCTTTGTCGCCGCACTTATCCTTTTCTTGGGATATCTTTTGAGCAACTTTATCGGGCGAGCTGCATTAATCGCCGCTGTCAATGCAGGGCTGAAGATATCTGGTTTGATTGGAAGGTTCGTCAAGCTGACTGTTTTTTTACTTGCTGTTACCATGGCATTAGAGCAATTAGGCATCGGTAGAGGAACAATAGTCATTGCCTTTGCAATAATTTTTGGAGGTATTGTACTTGCTCTTGCCCTCGCCTTTGGTCTTGGTGGAAAGGATATTGCCAGAAATTATCTCGAAAAAAAGATGAAAAACGAAGAAAAAAAAGATGAAATTAACCATCTCTGAACCGACAAACATTTTCATAAAGTCCGGTAGGACGAGCGCGCACAAAGATCGATTCATTCTTTATGAAATGAAGGATAAATGAAATATGGAAGTTTCCGAGTTTTTCTTAAAACTTCTTGTCATTTTAATTTCTGCAAAGTTTTTTGCAGAAGTTTTTGCATATCTGCGCCTTCCTTCTGTATTGGGCGAAGTCATTGCAGGCATTATTATAGGTCCGAGTGTATTAGGCATAATTGTCCCTGATGCAACCTTTTATTTACTTGCAGAGATTGGTATTCTGTTGCTCCTCTTCGAAGTAGGCCTTGAAACTGATGTCGGACAGATGTTAAAGGTAGGAATACAATCATCGCTTGTTGCCATTACAGGTGTTTTGGCTCCAGCATTTGCCGGTTTCTGGATAAGCAATTATGTTTTTCATCTCCCTTTTGTGGTCTCTCTTTTTATCGGTGGAACACTCGTCGCTACAAGCATTGGAATAACGGTCAGAGTGCTTGTTGATATAAATAAACACCAGACAAAGACAGCGAAGATTGTACTCGGTGCAGCAGTTTTAGATGATATCGTAGGTGTGGTTATCCTTGCCATTCTTTATGATTATGCTGTTAAAGGAGAGGTGAATATTATAAATACTGCAAAGGTAGTGGGATTTATCACTGTTTTTTTACTCATTGCCCCTTTAATTACGAAATTGTTTGTTCCCTTAATTTCAAAACTTTCAACTAAAAAAAGAACAAGAGGCATGATACCCACTCTCATTATTTCCCTGATTCTTATATTAGCAGTAATTTCACACGAGGTTGGCGCACCCGAAATCCTTGGTTCTTTTGCTGCAGGCATCGCTCTTGCGCGAAGGTTTTTTCTGCCTTTAGGTTCAACGATAGATCATTATAGCCATGACTTAGCAGAAAAAATAGAGGAAAAGATGACGCCAATTATTAATCTCTTTGTCCCTATCTTTTTTGTTGTTGTAGGCGCATCAATTAATCTCAGAGTCGTTGACTTCACCTCCTTGAATTTCTGGCAGATTGCAGGACTTTTTACAATTGGAGCCGTGGTCTCAAAGATGGTGAGCGGGGTATGGGTGAAGGGTGATTTCCGCAAAAAACTTTCTACGGGCATTGCAATGGTCCCCCGGGGCGAGGTTGGTTTAATCTTTGCAGAGGTTGGAAAAAAGAACGGAATCTTTGATGACATGGTTTATGCAGTCATCGTTTTTGTTGTTGCCTTGACTACACTTTTTGCCCCGCTTATGTTGAGATTTATAATGAAAGGTGAGGAATGAACTGGTATCAGCTTAGTGTAAAGGAAATATTTCATAAGCTCAATACCTCAGACAGCGGGTTGACCGAGGAGGAGGTCAAGCAACGTCTTACGCAGTATGGTCCGAACAAACTCGCTGAAGAAGAGAAGATAAGCAAAATCAAAATACTTCTCCATCAGTTTACCAGCCCGTTAATTTATATCCTGCTTATCGCCGGAGTGGTTACGGTCTTTCTGAGGGAATACATAGACTCGGGCGTCATTTTCGCGGTGGTGATACTCAATGCTGTTATCGGCTTTTTCCAGGAATACAAGGCAGAAGAGAGCGTCAGGGCACTCAAGAGGATGGTCGTTCCAAAAGCAAGAGTTCTCAGAAATGGCAAAGAAAGGGAAATAAACAGTGAAGAACTTGTTCCAGGAGACATTGTGTTACTCGCTTCAGGGACAAGGGTTCCTGCGGATCTTCGCATTATTCATGCTATTGAACTGAGAACCGATGAGTCTCTTCTGACCGGAGAGTCTCTCCCTGTGGAAAAAACTTATCATGCTTTAAAAGAAGAAAACCTAATACCGGGCGATCAGAAGAACATGGCCTTTATGGGAGCAGTTGTTGTTAACGGAAGGGCAAAGGGTGTTGTAGTAGAAACAGGCGGAAAAACCGTTTTAGGAAGCATTGCCAGGGAAGTTAAGGAAATTGGCACTGTGAAGGCGCCCCTTCAGGAAAAAATCCACGGTTTTGCTAAGGCGATCGGTTTTATTGTTCTTGGGGCATCAGTTGCCCTATTTTTCGTCGGAATACTGATTGGTGAAAGCGCAAAAGACATGTTTATGACAGCGGTAGCCGCTGCGGTGGCTACAATACCAGAAGGGCTTCCCATAGTTGTTACTATTGCCATGGCTGTTGGTGTCGCGAGGATGGCGCGGCAGAATGCCATCATAAGAAAGCTGCCTGCTGTGGAGACCCTCGGGAGCACCACAGTTATAGGTTCTGATAAGACTGGAACCCTGACAAAGAATGAGATGACGGTAAAATTGATTTATGACGGAAAACACACCTATGAGGTGGGAGGAAGCGGCTATGAGCCAGAAGGTGAGATACTGCATGAAGGTCTGCCTATAAATTTAAAAGAGAGAAAGCATCTTGCGCACGTCCTGAGGATTGGCCTCCTATGCAATGAGTCAAATATTTATGAAGAGGAAGGGCAGTATAAAGTGGACGGAGATCCTACTGAAGGGGCGCTTATTGTTTCTGCAATGAAAGCAGGACTACACACAGAGGAAGAAAAGGAGAAGTATCAGCAGATAGCGATAATACCTTTTGAGTCAGACCGCGGCTACATGGCGACCCTTCACAAACACAGGGGAAAGAAAGTCATATTTGTGAAAGGAGCGCCGGAGAAGATTCTGGATATGTGTGCGAAAGCTATAGAGAATGAGGAGGTGGATAAGAAAGAGATTCTCCACATTGCCTCAGAATTTGCAAAAGAGGGGCTGCGTGTTCTTGCCTTTGCATACAAAGAAGCCCCGGATGAACTGGAAGATCTTACATGCAAGGAAGTGGAGTGCCGCGATGTGGAATCAGGGCTTGTCTTTTCAGGTCTCCAGGGTATGATAGACCCGCCAAGACCTGAGGCTATTCAGGCAATAGACGATTGTAAACGGGCAGGTATCAGGGTGGTTATGATCACAGGAGACCATGCGGTAACCGCCAGGACGATTGCCAGAATGCTTGGCATTGCAGATAACAACTCAGAGGTACTTACCGGGAAAAAACTGGAGGAGATGGATGATGAGAAACTTTTTGAGAAAGTAACTCATGTCTCTGTGTTTGCGAGGGTATCTCCCCAGCATAAATTAAGGATTGTGCAGCAAGTAAAAAAACATGGAGATATCGTTGCTGTCACAGGTGACGGGGTGAATGATGCACCTGCACTGAAAGCCGCACATATAGGAGTTGCAATGGGCAAGAGTGGCACTGATGTAGCGAAGGAAGCCTCTGACATGGTCCTAACGGACGATAATTTTGCGAGTATATTCAATGCCGTGAAAGAAGGCAGAATAGTATTTGACAACATCAGGAAGGTGACTTTCTTTTTAATCCCTACGGGTATTGCCGCGATTCTTTCTATACTTGGCACAATTATCTTAGGAGTGCCTATACCTTATGTACCTGCCCAGCTTCTCTGGATAAACCTTGTTACAAATGGTTTGCAGGACGTTGCCCTTGCCTTTGAACCAGGAGAAAAAGGCACGATCGAAAGACCGCCGAGGGACCCGAAGGAAGGCATAATGAATAGACTCCTCATAGAAAGGACAATCCTTGTTGGCCTTCTTATTTCAGCAGGAGTTGTCTATAACTTTATGACAGCCCTTAATGAAGGAGTTTCTCTTGAAAAGGCGAGAACCGTTGCGGTAACCACAATGGTCTTTTTTCAGTTCTTTCAGGCGTGGAATTCACGCTCTGAACTACAGTCTGTTTTCAAAATAAGTCCCATGAGCAACCCCTTCCTCTTCTACAGTATGATAGCAGCCTTCCTTGCCCAACTTTCAGTTATCTATGTTCCAGCGCTACAATGGGTCTTCAGGACAGAACCGATAACAACCGATGAGTGGCTGCAAATTCTGATCGTTTCTGCAACTGTTATTCTTGTTGTTGAAATAGATAAATGGATGAGAAGAAGGAAGTTAATGTATCCAAAAACCATTACATAGTGTTAAAGTTAGCAATAATAGGGATTGCATATGTTTGAATACCTGAAGAAGTTTGGAATGAACCCCTTCGTTTAGACACAAAGGACCTCTGAGGTTAGCAGGGTCTGTCGATTTCTGTTAATACTTCTTGCCACCAATACTTCATATTCATTCGGTGGACAATATCCCAATGCTGAATGTAACCTTTTCTCATTGTACACTTCTTCAATAAAATATGGGATACGGTTCTTCACATCCTCAAAGGTCTTATAGTCCCATAGATATACCTCCTC
>VGWZ01000154.1 GCA_016873595.1 Nitrospira sp. | reverse complement strand
TAATCCTCAGGGATGATAAAAATTATCCCTACATAAAACTGACTGTAAATGAGCAGTGGCCAAGGCTTGAGGTGGTAAGGAGGATTAAGAAAGATGGTGCATTATACTTTGGTCCCTATGTGCCTGCAGGCTCGATGTGGGAAACCCTTGCTTTTATACGAAGAAACTTCCAGATAAGAGGTTGTCGTTATTCACTCGATGAACCATTGCGGCCATGCATCCAGCATCAGATTGGAAGATGCCCTGCACCATGTGCCGGGTACATAAACAGGAAAGACTATCTGAAGCTTGTTGAAGAGATAAAACTCTTCCTGAGAGGTGAGAAAAAAGAGCTGATTGAGGGACTCAAAAGAAAGATGACACAGCTTTCAGATGATTTGAGATTTGAGGAGGCTGCGAAGATCAGGGATAGGATTAAGGCACTCGAGAGGCCATGGGAATCACAAAAGGTAGTTGCGCCTGAACTCGGAGACATAGATGTAACAGGGTTTTATAGAGATGATAGTGTTGTATCATTTAAGGTCTTTTTCATTCGAAATGGGATGATGATCGGTTCAAAGGATTTTTTGATTAAAAATAGTAAAGATGTCTCTGACCGTGAATTACTCCACACATTTATTACACAGTTTTATTCAAAAGAGATTATCCCTCCATCCGAAATAATGGTACCTGTGATACCTGAGAAATCAAAATTGCTTGAAAAGTGGCTCAGGCAGCAAAAAGGAACAGGCATAAAAATATCTTCTCCAAAAACAGGAAAGAAAAAAGAACTTGTTGATATGGCATCAGAGAATGCATACCTCACCTATAGTGGCAAGAAAGAATCGAGGGTTGAGAGTCTATTACATGAGATTAAGGAAAGATTGCAGCTTAAGAAACTGTCTCGGGACATAGGTGCCTTTGATGTATCCACTATCTCAGGGAGTGAATCTGTTGGTGCGTTCGTCTGCTGGTCAGAGGGCGAGTTCAAGAAGGATATGTATAGAAGGCTTAAGATAAAGACCGTGCAGGGAGTTGATGACTATTCGATGATGGAAGAGGTCATCGGGAGAATCATAAAAAATCTCGAGGGAAAGTTGCCTGACCTCATTATTATTGATGGAGGGAAAGGACAGCTTGAAGTAGCGAAAAAAGTTATAGACAACAATGCTGCATTATTTCGTGAACTCCCCATGCTTGTTGCTATTGCGAAAAACCCTGACAGGGCATACCTCACCACATCCAAGGACCCAGTGTTCCTTGATGACGGAAGGCAATCATCTCTGCTCCTTAAAAAGATACGGGATGAAGTGCACAGATTCACTATCAGTTACCACAGGAAGTTAAGGGATAAAGAGCTCATAGAATCACCTCTTGAAAAGATTCCTGGCATAGGAAAGAAGAGAAGACTTGACCTTTTGAGGCATTTTGGTAGTATAGAAGCTATAAGAAATGCAACTATTGAAGAAATAGCAAAAATGAAAGGTTTCAATAAAAAGGTTGTTGAAAACCTTTTACATGAATTGAGGAGGGGATAATGATACACCTATTTTTATTAATTTTAGTTCTGTCACTCCCTGTTTATTCTGAAGCAGCATACAAGATATTTCTCAAAAACGGTTCTGTCATATCCGGAGTCAGCTCATTTGAGAAAAAGGCAGGGGAGGTCACTATTTATTTCGGCGGAGGCTCACTCGGGATATCTGAAAAATATATTTTGAAGATTGAAGAGACCGCGGCGCCGGAAAGAGATTTCCGCTCACAAGAGGTACCCGAGAAACAAGAGAAACCAGAAGAAGCAGTTGTCCCAACTCAAAGACCTGATGCAGATAAAAGTGGCAGAGTGAGTGCATTACGATCTCAGTTAGAGTCCATAACTTCAGAGATAAAGACTACAGAAGAGGAGGAGGCCAGGATAACCACCTCAATAAATGAAAAGCGAGGCAAGAGATTTAAATATAACATTTATCAGTTACGACAGTTAGAAAAGGAGGTAGAGCCTCTCCAGCAAGAACTGTTCGCTATCCAGCAGAAAAAAGCAGAGCTCTTGCAACGTAAGGCCTCTATTGAAGGTGAACTTAAAGCACTGGAATAAAAGAAATGCAGCAGGCTATTGAAGCATATCTTAAAGAAATCTTTGGACCATCTGTCAGGCTCCTTGAATTCAAGCGTCTTGGTTCTGGTGTTCATGGAACCGGGTTTCTTATAGAGATTGAGACTGAGAAAGGCAGGAAGTCTTATGTTCTGAAAGACCTCGCTCCAGAAGGACTCGGCCACGACTATCCTTCTGATAGAGCAGCAGTCTTCCTCCTCGCACATGAGACGTATGGAAAACTTCCTAAACACGTAAAAGCAGTTGATGTTATCGCGCTCAAAGAGGATGGCTCAATGAAATCCATCGGCGGTGGAGTTGATTACTTTATGCTTATGGAAAGAGGAGAGGGCGAAAATTATTTTAATGACCTCGCTGCATTTTCTGAGAAGAATTCACTCGATGACAGGGATAGAGAGAAGATTGAGGCCATGACGTCATATCTTGCTGAGATACATACAGTCAAAAAAGACTCCAAAACTCTTTACTGGAGAAAGCTTAGAGATACCATAGGCCATGGAGAATGTTTGATGGGAGTGTTCGATACGTATCCTGATGGAACCCTGTCATATGAGGGGATGGCTGAAATAGAGAAAAAATCCATTGATTGGAAGTCCCTCCTCAAGCCGAAATACAAGAGGTTGTCTCAGATACATGGAGATTTTCATCCGGGCAATATATGGTTTACCTCCCCTTCACCCCCCCTTAACAAGGTGGGGGGGGTTACTCCGAACTCCGAACTCCAGACTGATATCGATTTTGTTTTGCTTGACAGAAGCAGAGGCCCATGGGGTGACCCTGCAGATGACATCACTGCACTCACCATCAATTACATATTCTTTTCTATAAAGCATCATGGCTCTGTGAGGGGACCTTATCTCGAGGGGCTTACATTATTTTTTGACAGATATGTCACCTTAACTGGTGATAATGAAATCTATGATGTTGTTGCACCGTTCTTTGCCTTCAGAGGTGCAGTCGTCGCAAACCCAATTTTTTACCCTGAGCTCACACCCGAACAGAGAAAGCTCATCTTTAAATTTGTCAATAATGTCCTTGATGATGAGAGATTCAGGATAGAAAAGGTTAATGATTATCTAACCTGAGAACCTTATATAATTCTCCCAGTAGAGTAAAAGCTCCCTTGTTGCCCTGAGGTCACCGACACAGTATTTTGCAATATCAAGGTATCTGCCTGCCTTGAAAAGCTCTTTCACCTCTAACCCTGTAATGCCACCTTCTTTAGGACTCTTTATCCCGAAGGTCTTGCACCACATATCAAGACTGAACCTTTTGCGTGAGGCACCATAAAAGGTGAGCTGATCGAGTAAGTCTATATGTGTCTCATTATATCTGGAAGGCATCAAATCCTTTTTCGGTTTTATCCTGTGAACAGCAGAGCGGATTAAAATAAAAGGACAGTCAAAACTCCTGCCATTAAAGGTAATAATTTGGTTGTAGCCCTTAATGACATCCCAGAATTTCTCGAGGATCTCTTTTTCTGTCCCAGCCTCATATCGCACATTGTCTTCTTCGAATGGAAGCAACAGGTCGCCTGATACCTGGTAAAATACAATGCCCTTTTGTATATCGGGATTGAGTAATCCTATTGTCACTATTTCAGCAGTAAGAGGATACAGGGAAAGACGATCCTTTATTTCTTCCTTTTCATCCTCTGTCTCTGCATACTTCAGGAGGTATTCTTGAGTTGTTGTATCAAGAGACTCAAAATCTCTTCCAACTGTCTCTATGTCAAGGATAACTCTGGACATTTTCTAAAAGATACCCGATTCATGATACATGATTCATGATAAAGTTTTTCTTATCTTGTATCTTGTATCCTGTATCCTGCATCCTGTATCCTGTATCTTGCATCCTGTATCCTGGTCATGACGCCTTTGGCAATTCCTTAAATATCTTCCATGTCTTAAGAAGGTCTATAGCCCTCTGAAGTTGAGCATCTTCTTTCTCCTCTACCTCTATAACTGCCACCTCCTCAGGTTCTTTTGGTTTCTCTTCTTCCTTTTCGTTTCTCAGATGCCTCTCGAGATCCTTCTCTCTGATTACAAGATGTTTCTTTTCTCCCTCTTTCACTTCGAGTTTCACAATGATATCAGGTGTGATCCCGGTAGACTGTATAGAAGTCCCTTTGGGTGTGTAATATCTCGCAGTAGTAAGCCTTAGGCCTGAACCATCACTGAGTGGGATTACTGTTTGTACTGATCCTTTTCCAAAGGTCTGGGTACCAAGGATGACCGCCGTATTCCAGTCTTTTAATGCACCCGCGACAATCTCTGAGGCACTTGCACTTCCCTGGTTTACCAGTACTACCGTCGGGAGAGTGAAACTATACTTCCCTCCTTCAGTGTAAAACTCTGTTCTCTCACCCGCTCTGTTCTTCATGTATACCACTAATTTACCCGGAGGCAATAATTGGCTCGAAACAGCAACTGCGCTATTGAGAAGTCCTCCTGGATTATTTCTCAGGTCAATGATAAGAGAATTTATTTTCTCCTGCGTCAGCTTTTCAATAGCATTCGATAGGTCCTCTGCTGTTTGCTCCTGGAACTGGCTTATTTTTATATACCCTATACCATTCTCGAGCAGCTTTGACTTCACACTCTTTATCTTTATTACCTCTCTAATTATTGTAAAATCCTTTGTCTCCTTCCATCCTTCTCTGAATATAGTTATGATGACAGAAGTCTTAGGCACTCCTCTCATCTTACTCACCGCCTCATGAAGGCTCATGTTTTTTGTAATCTCATTATTTACCTTTATGATTTTATCGCCAGCCTTTATTCCAGCCTTATAAGCTGGGGTATCCTCTATAGGAGCAATCACTGTCAGCGCACCATCTTTTATTCCTATCTGGATTCCGAGACCTCCAAACTCTCCCTTTGT
>VGWZ01000153.1 GCA_016873595.1 Nitrospira sp. | reverse complement strand
CTGGGGTATATCACCGAGGAAAAACTTGTGACATTTCTCAGCAGGCAGTGTGGTGTTCCTGCAATAGACCTTTCTGATTACAAGATAGACCCCTTACTTTTAAAACTCATACCTGTTGATATGGCGAGGAAGTATCTTATCATGCCTGTTGCGCGAGTGGGAGCGACTCTGACGATTGCAATGGCAGATCCATCCAATGTATTTGCGATAGACGATGTAAAGTTTATGACGGGATATAATGTTGAGGTTGTGGTATCAGGGGAGTCTTCGATTATAAATGCCATATCAACGCATTATGTAGGCCATGGTGAGGCACTTGTGGCATCAAAGAAGGCAACCATTTCACAGGTGCTCGAGATAAAGGATTATACAATCTCAGATTTTGATGAGGAGATCGAAGGAGGTACATTATCAGTTGATGAAGGAATGATGGTTGACACAGATGAATTTGATAAGGCAGTGGACAAGGCCATTGGAGATATTGAAGTAATAGAAGACAAGGAAGATGCCGAAGTTGTAAGAGATGTTGCACCACCCATAGTAAAGCTTATTAATGGAATTTTGATAAATGCGATAAAGGCTGGTTCAAGCGATCTCCATATAGAGCCATATGAAAACTCTCTCAGGGTAAGACAGAGGGTTGACGGTACGATGTATACAGTGATGAACTTACCAGTAAAAATAAAGGCTGCTGTATCGTCAAGGCTTAAGGTAATGGCAAAGCTCGATATTGCAGAGAGGAGAGTTCCTCAAGATGGGAGGATTAAGCTGAAATTTGGCAAGAAGAAAGAGATAGATTTTCGAGTTTCCACTGTACCTTGCCTTTTCGGTGAAAGAGTTGTGCTAAGGCTCCTCGATAAATCAAACCTACAGTTAGACCTTTCAAAGCTTGGGTTTGAGGAAGAGGCATTAAAAGATTTCATGGATGCGCTGGATAAACCATATGGTATGCTCTTAGTTACAGGACCTACTGGATGTGGCAAGACAACAACACTCTATTCTGCGTTAAACCATATTAATAAGGTGGGTATTAATATATCAACTGCTGAAGACCCTGTCGAATATAACTTTTTAGGGATAAATCAAGTACAGATGAAGGAGGATATAGGTCTTACATTTGCTGCTTCATTGAGGTCTTTTTTAAGGCAGGACCCTGATGTCATCATGGTTGGAGAGATTCGTGACTTTGAAACAGCTGAGATTGCGGTAAAAGCAGCCTTAACAGGTCATCTTGTATTGAGCACATTGCACACGAATGACGCTCCTGGTACTATAAGCAGGTTATTGAATATGGGTATTGAGCCCTTTCTTGTATCAGCATCTGTTATACTTATAATGGCACAGAGGCTTGTAAGAAAGGTATGCACACAGTGCAGGGAAGAGGAAAAGATTCCGATTCCTGCTCTGGTAAAGATAGGTTTTTCAGAAGAAGAGGCAAAGATGATAAAATGTTACAAAGGAAAGGGTTGTCCTGTATGCAATGGTTCCGGACATAAAGGAAGGATAGCACTTTACGAGGTTATGCCTCTCAAGGAAGAGATCAAAGAGATGGTTCTTGAAGGTGCATCAGCAGATGAGCTTAAAAGGACTGCCACCAGGCTTGGTATGAAGACCCTGAGAATGAGTGGCCTCGCAAAGATAAAAAATGGCATTACCTCTGTTGAAGAGGTAATGAGAGCTACATTTGGAGACTAAAGAAAACACCTTAGTTTTTAGTTTTCAGTTATTAGTTATCAGTCTGACAACTAATAGTTGGAGACTAACAACTAAAATGAAGTGAGTTATGCCTGTTAAATTAGGCCAGCTTCTGATAGCATCTAATGTCATCTCAGAGGAGCAGCTGAAGGAGGCCCTGAATCTTCAGAGGAGAGAGGGTGGCCGGCTCGGGACGAACCTTGTAAATCTGGGGTATATCACCGAGGAAAAACTTGTGACATTTCTCAGCAGGCAGTGTGGTGTTCCTGCAATAGACCTTTCTGATTACAAGATAGACCCCTTACTTTTAAAACTCATACCTGTTGATATGGCGAGGAAGTATCTTATCATGCCTGTTGCGCGAGTGGGAGCGACTCTGACGATTGCAATGGCAGATCCATCCAATGTATTTGCGATAGACGATGTAAAGTTTATGACGGGATATAATGTTGAGGTTGTCGTATCAGGGGAGTCTCCGATTTTAAATGCCATATCGACGCATTATGTAGGTCATGGTGATGCTCTTGTGGCATCAAAGAAGACAACCCTTTCACAGGTGCTCCAGACAAAGGATTACACCGGCTTTGATCATGAATTCAGGGATGACGAGACAATAACGCCAGTCGATGAAGGTCCCTTAGTTGATGTTGATGAATTTGACAAACTTGTAGGAGATGCGCTTGATAGTGTTGAGGCTGTTATTGACAAAGAGGATTCATTCGCCGTAAAAGAGATTGAAGAACCAATAGTAAAACTTGTCAATGGTATACTTATCAATGCGATAAAAGGTGGTGCAAGTGATATCCATATAGAGCCATACGAGCGGGCCTTAAGAGTGAGATATAGGGTTGACGGCGTGATGTTTAACGCAATGAATCTCCCGATAAAGATAAAGAGTTCTGTAACCTCAAGGCTTAAGATAATGGCGAAACTTGATATTGCAGAGAGGAGACTTCCACAGGATGGAAGGATCAAATTACGATTCGGCAAAAAGAGGGAGATAGATTTTCGTGTTTCAGTTCTCCCATGCCTTTTCGGTGAAAAAACTGTTCTCAGAATCCTCGATAAGTCAAGCCTTCAGGTAGACCTTACAAAGCTTGGATTTGAAGAAGAGGCATTGAGGGATTTTATGGATGCACTGAATAAACCCTATGGTATGGTCTTAGTGACAGGGCCTACTGGAAGCGGCAAGACAACGACACTCTATTCTGCAGTGAATTATCTCAATAAACCAGGTATTAACATAATGACTGCTGAAGACCCTGTCGAGTATAACTTTTCAGGAATAAATCAGGTCCAGGTAAGGGAAGAGGTGGGACTTACCTTTGCTTCATCGCTGAGATCTTTTTTAAGGCAGAGCCCTGATATCATCATGGTTGGAGAGATTCGTGACTTTGAAACAGCAGAGATTGCGGTAAAGGCAGCCTTAACAGGCCACCTTGTGTTGAGCACATTGCACACGAATGACGCACCAAGCAGCATAAGCAGGTTATTGAATATGGGTATTGAGCCCTTTCTTGTATCAGCATCTGTTATACTCATAATGGCACAGAGGCTTGTAAGGAAGGTATGCACACAGTGCAGGGAAGATGAAAAGATTCCGATTCCTGCTCTGATAAAGATAGGTTTTTCAGAAGAAGAGGCAAAGGCGATAAAATGCTACAAAGGAAAGGGATGTCCTATATGCAACGGTTCTGGATATAAGAGAAGGATAGCCCTTTATGAGGTTATGCCTGTGGTGCCTGAGATCAAAGAGATGGTTCTTGAAGGTGCATCAGCAGATGAGATTAAAAAGACTGCAGTGAAGTTCGGTATGAAGACCCTGAGAATGAGTGGCCTTACTAAAGTGAAAGAAGGCATTACCTCTATAGAAGAGGTATTGAGGATTACATTTGGAGATTAAATGAAGATAAGAATGCAAAATTAAAAATTATGGAATTCATTTTGAATTTTCAATTTTAATTTTTAACGGAGTAAATTATGGCAACACTTTATGACTTATTGGGGATGATGATAGAGAAAGGTGCTTCAGACCTCCATGTAACAACAGGGAGTCCTCCAAGGTTGAGGGTAGATGGAAAGCTTATGCCTATCGATTACCCAACACTGACCCCTGCAGATACGAAGGCACTCTGCTACAGCATACTTACTGATGTACAGAAGCATCGATTTGAGGAAAGTAATGAACTCGATCTCTCTTTTGCCCTCAAGGGTGTAAGCAGATTCAGGGCAAATATCTTTATGCAACGAGGTGCAGTTGCTGGTGCGTTTAGAAGCATCCCATTTGAAATCAGGGGGATTAAGGAACTCGGATTACCAGAGATTGTGAATGATATTGTAAAAAAGCCACGTGGACTCATTCTTGTGACAGGGCCAACAGGGCATGGAAAGTCAACAACACTTGCAACTATGGTAGACAGGATAAACACAGAGAGATATGACCATATAATCACAATAGAGGATCCGATAGAATATCTTCATCACCACAAAAAATGTCTGATTAACCAGAGAGAGGTAAATGCTGACACTGTATCATTTAAATCTGCACTGAGATATGTGCTCAGACAGGACCCTGATGTCGTTCTGATAGGTGAGATGCGAGATCTCGAAACCATAGAAGCAGCCCTTGTCGTCTCAGAAACAGGGCATTTAACCCTTGCTACACTGCATACGAATTCTGCTGTCCAGACAATAAACCGGATTGTTGACGTGTTTCCACCACATCAACAGGAGCAGATAAGGGTTCAATTGTCTTTTGTACTGGAAGCAGTGATTTCCCAACAGCTCATCAGCAAGAAATCCGGACAGGGAAGGGTTCTTGCTGTTGAGTTATTGATGCCAAATCCAGCAATAAGAAACTTGATAAGAGAGGACAAAATACATCAGATATATTCGATGATGCAAACAGGTCAGGCAAAATTCGGCATGCAGACAATGAACCAATCATTACTCGACCTTTATCAAAAAGGACTTTTATCTTATGAGGATGCTGTCGGGAAGTCTCAGATACCTGAAGAGTTGATTAATATGATCCAGAGGAGTGAGATAGCTACATCTGGCAGAGGGAGGAAATAAGAGATGGCTGTATTTCAATGGTCAGGTAAGACAACAAGGGGCATTATAGAATCAGGGGAAATAACTGCGGCGACGAAAGAAGAGGTAATCGCACTCTTAGGGAGGAGAAATATCATCCCTACCATTATCACTGAGAAACAGAAAAAAGTTCGTATACTTCGTCCCGGAGCGAGAATAAAAGATAAGGATATAGTTGTCTTTACAAGGCAGTT
>VGWZ01000152.1 GCA_016873595.1 Nitrospira sp. | reverse complement strand
TTTTATTGTGTTTAACTTTTAACTTATAACTTCTAACTTAAACCCAGATTACGTAAGGGTATAATGAAAAGCATTGAAAAATGTCACCCTGAACTCGTTTCAGGG
Source organism: Nitrospira sp. (assembly GCA_016873595.1). Lineage (GTDB taxonomy): Bacteria > Nitrospirota > Thermodesulfovibrionia > Thermodesulfovibrionales > SM23-35 > VGWZ01. The sequence continues at coordinate 4,916 of VGWZ01000152.1, read as the reverse complement.
TCTCCTTTCGAGAGATTCTGAATCAAGTTCAGAATGACAGAGTACGCACATTTTCAGGTAACCCTTTCGTAATTCGGGTTAAATAATTGTCTCAACAAGTTTGCACCAATAAGGCTTCATTGCCTTTGCAGCCTTTTTTGCTGTATCTTTACTCTCAAAAATACCAAAGACTGTTGGGCCACTCCCGCTCATCGCAGAAATTACCGCCCCGTTTTCCAGCATACTTTTTTTAACCTTGTCCACAATAGGGTATTTTTCCCTGACACCCCTTTCAAGGTCGTTATTGAGCATTGTATCGAGAGAAGCAAAATCCTTCTTCTCAATTGCTTGACAGAACAGTTTAATATCAACAGTCTTCTTTGTCAATGGTTCGACAAGCTCACCATGCATCCTGAGCTTGTCGAAGGATTCATAAGCCCATGCCGAAGAAATAGAGACAAAAGGTTTTACAAGAAGAATATCAATAGATGAATCAATTTTAAGAGGAGATACCTTTTCGCCTCTCCCCTCAACAATAGCAACTGAACTATTCAAAAAAAAAGGGACATCTGAACCTATTTCTGCACCAATTGAGCTTAAATCTCTATTATTTAACCCGAGTCCCCATAGCATATTCAGACCTGAAAGTGTATATGCAGCATCGCTACTCCCTCCTCCAAGCCCAGCACCAATTGGTATACTCTTCTTTAATGTTATCTTTATACCCTTTCTACAAGATGTATAGTGTTTAAGAAGAGAGGCGGCCTTGTATACAAGATTATCCTTAACAGGTATAGTTAAATCACTCTCCACCTCGATGCTGTCTGCATGCTCAAAGATCAGGTCATCATAAAGCCTAATGCATTGCATTAGGCTTATAATGTCATGGTAACCGTCTTCCCTTTTCCCTATTACCGTAAGAAACCAGTTTATTTTTGCAGGGGCCTTCAGTAACAGTGCCGAACTACCTTTTTTCCACCTTTCCATGTCCGAGTTCTTTTATCTTTTTCTCAACCCTCTCTTTTAGACCTTCTTCCTTTTCATTGAACTCAAGTGCCTTTTCCCAATATTCTATAGCCTTTTCCTTAATGCCTTTAGAGTTGTATACATCTCCTAAATGTTCATAAATAACAGGGTCATCTTTAACAATTTCAGCAGCCCTCTGGAGAATTTTCATTGCCTCGTCAAATTGACCTAATTTAAAATAAACCCATCCGAGACTGTCTATAATATAACCGCTATCAGGTTTAAGCTCGAGCGCCCTATTGATCAGTGAACGTGCTTCTTCAAGGTTAATACCTTTTTCTGCATAGCTGTAACCGAGGTAATTAAGCGCATCAGCATGTTTTGGGTTAATCTCAATTGTCTTTTTCAGGCTCATTACCATCTCATCAAATCTATTTGTTTTTTCGAACACTATAGCAAGATTAAAGTTTAATTCATCATTGTCTTTAAAACGGCTCAGTGCATCCTTAAAAACTGCTTCTGCCTTCTCATAATCTTTTTTATGGAGATACGATATACCAAGGTAGAGATATACCTCAGGCTTATCTTTTTCAAAGCTGAGTATTTCCTCATAAATGGCGATTGCATCATCTTCCCTTTTCAGTTTTGCATATAAATAACCGAGATGGAGGAAGGCACTCAGGTTTTTCGGTTCCTGTAAAATTATCTTTTTTAACTCTGAAATTGCTTCTTCATTTCTGCCTATTTCCTCAAGAGATATTGCAAGATAGTATCGTGCAGGGATATTTCCGGGTTTGGCCTCAAGTACGACTCTAAATTCTTCTATAGCCCTGTCATATTGTTTATCTTCAAAACAAAGCATCCCGAGAATCTTATGGATATCGATGTTTGTAGGCATCTGAGCACTCATTTCTTCAAATTGCTCGATTGCCTTACCCTTTGTCTTCAGCTTGATATAAATCTGCGCAAGTCTTTCTCTGGCCTGGATGCTATGTGGGTTTATGTTAACTGCCTTACTGTAATATTCCTCTGCCTTTTTAAGGTCATCTTTCATCTCACTGATTAATCCTAAATTAATGTATGCTGCATCAAAATTGGGTCTTTGGTCTATCGCCTTTTGGAAATAATCTGAAGCCATTTGAAGTTCACCCTTACCGATATATGCTGAACCGAGGAAATAAAGTGCCATATAATTATCGGGATGTTTCCTAACGAGTTTCTCGAGTATTTCGATAGCATTATCATGTTCCTTATTGGAAGCATAAAGTACACTTAAAAAAAGTGCTGCCTCCTGTTTATCTGGCTCTATCTCAAGAACTTTCTCATATACCTTTATTGACTCTTCAGTTCTTTTCTGACTGTTGTAAAGCTCGCCAAGGAGCATGAGTGCCGGCACATAATCATGCTCTGCCTTCACAATCTCCTCAGCATTCAATATGGCCTCGGTAACCTTCCCGGTTCTGAGGAGCATATAACTAATTTGTGTTTTTAGATATGGAGATGAAGGGTCCATCTTAAGGGCCTCGTGATAATATTCAAGCGCATCCTCCCATCTTCCTTCTCTCTCTGCGTCATAGCCGATGGCATAAAAATAATATGCATCTTTTGAAGGAACAGGCCTTTCTCCTCCTTCTCTCATCTGTTTTGTAGTGCATGAAACTGTAAGGAGAGTGAGAAGAAATAAAATGGCTATTTTACTATGCATGGTTAATTATGACACAAAGATAATATTGATAACAATATGATAAAATCCTCTATGGATTTCTTTGATATCATCTTCCCTATCAATCTAAACCCCTTGACGTACAGGTGTCCTGAAGAACTTTCAGAGCATATAGAACCGGGCATGATGGTGAGTGCACCGCTTAAGAACAAAACGTTTAAAGGGATTATCCTTGGGAGGTCTTTCACGGTCCCGTCTGGAGATATTAAAGATATTCAGAAGGTTCATGGTGATACTCCGGTATTGAGCGGCAAGATGCTCAGTCTTCTCAAATGGATGTCGGAATACTATATGACAGAACAGGGTATCGTATTAAAGAATATGCTCCCCAAAGAAGCCTTTACAAAGGTAAAAGTAAGGAAAACAAAAATCCTTCCTCATACAAAAGAGGGGCGTGAGGATCATTTGCTCCACATGATCACTATCAATGATAAAATAGTTTCAAGCCTTACTGATTCAATACAAAAGAATACTTACAGGACATTTTTACTTCATGCCCCATCCACTGTATATGAATGCTCCTTTGTGATGAAGATACTCACAGAAACGAAAAATGTAATCCTTCTTACACCAGAGGTCTCCTGTGTCAATAACCTTTACCATCTTTTAAAAGATACGCTTGGAGAAAGGGTATGTATTTTCCACAGCGGATTAAGCAGGGGAAAAAGGTCAGAGGCGATTGAAAGAATTTCTTCAGGCTATTCAGACATTATGCTTGGTACAAGGTCTGCTGTCTTTGCTCCTATGAAAAAGGTCTCATTCATTGCTGTGCTTCACGAACAGAGCAGTTCTTACAAACAAGAGAATGGCCTGCCATACAATGGAAGAGATGTTGCAGTAATGAGGGGCTACCTCGAAAAGGCTACAGTGTTACTTTCATCCATCAGCCCTTCCATCGAATCACTCTATAATTGCAGATCGGGCAAATACATCCTTTTAAAACCAATAGCTGAAATGAAAAAACTCAGGATCAAAATAATAGATATGAGATATGAAAAACTCCTAAAGCCGAGTCTATCAAAGACCGTTATTGATGCCTCTAAAAGATATATCAAGAATGATAAAAAGGTAATGTTTGTGATAAACAGAAGAGGACACTCAACACTCCTTCAATGTAGTGATTGTCACTACATTGAAGAGTGCCCCTATTGTAAAATTCCCCTTGTTTTTCACAAACAAACGATGTCGTTGAAATGCCACTATTGTAAATACATAGTATCAGGTGTTCCTGACATTTGCCAGAGATGCAAAGGCTATACCATGGAGTTAATTGGCGCAGGTATACAGAGGGTTCACGAAGATATTGAAAAACTCATTGGGATAAAAACTCTCAGGCTTGATAGTGATATAGCACAGAAAAGAGCAGACATAGAAGAGTTAATTGGAGCGACATACCGGAATGATGTCAGGATAATAATCGGGACAAAACTTATGACAAAAAGGCTTGGCATTACTGATGGATTTTCAATGGCAGCTCTCTTAAATACAGATCTTTTCCTCAACATCCCTGACTTCAGATCTGCTGAGAAGGCGTATCAGGAAATCCTGTTCATAATAGACAAAATCGCATCTCATGGTGAACTATTCATTCAAACAAGAATGCCACAGCACTATCTCTTTAACTACTTAAAAAATTATGACTATCAGTCTTTCTTCATCGAAGAACTCCACAGGCGAAAATCACTCTCCTATCCTCCCTATTCAAGACTTTTGCTCATTAAAATTATCTGTAAGAGAGACATCTCAATGGAGGTCTCAGAGGTCATCGGAAAAATAAATAGAAAAGATGTTGAAATCCTCGGGCCATCTCAATCAAAAAGCACTCGGGGAAAACACGAATTAAGGCTGCTTCTCAAATCATCTGTTCGCGGAAGCCTTCACTCCATAGCCAGAATCTTTATAGAGACATTCAAAGACTCAAAAGATGTGAAAATAAAAGTCGATATCGACCCAATGTCAATATAAATAAAACAAAAATGAATATCTTAAGCGTTCTTCGTAAATGTAATAACTGGCAGGATTTTAAAAGTCAGTTACAGCCACTCTCTGAGAAGCAAAAAGGCGACTGCTTTGAGGCCATTACAAAATACTACCTTCAGTTACATCCAGAATATGTAACCTTGCTTAAGAATGTATGGCATCTGGAAAAAGTTCCATCTTACATCAGGAAAAAGCTTAATCAGCTGGTGATGTCCTAACCGGTTTGAGAAAAAGCCTTGACAACATCTATGGATCGTATATATTTATA
>VGWZ01000151.1 GCA_016873595.1 Nitrospira sp. | reverse complement strand
GAGGCCGAAGGCCAAGTTTGCAAATTCGAGCGACCGAGCCTTAGACTGGTCAGAGATTTCGTAAAGTCGCTCAAGGGCATTTCCCAGACTTAAATAAATTTTTGAACAATGTCTGCATTATTCATGTTAGGCTACCAGTGACTGCAGCCAAGATGTCCATTCACTTATTCCTTCACCGGTCTTGCATGAAACCTCGAATATCTTTAACGACGGGTTAAGGGATAACGAATTATTCTTTATCTTTTTTAAATCTGCATTTGTATGGGGCAGAAGGTCTATCTTATTCAGGATTAATGCTGACGATTCCTGGAACATCAAAGGATACTTGAGAGGCTTATCATCTCCTTCGGTTATGCTTAAGATCATAATCTTCATATCCTCGCCAACCTTGAACTCAGATGGACAGACGAGATTACCAACATTCTCGATAATCAAAAGGGCAAGATCTTTGAGAGGCAAATCAGTAATTGCCTCGCTGATCATATTTGCATCAAGGTGACATGCACCACCTGTGTTTATCTGTACAACAGGGATACCGAGACTTTCTATCCTCTGAGCATCGTCTGTACCTGCGATGTCACCCTCTATGACCCCTATTCTCAGTTTATTGTGGAGTTCCTTAATCGTACTTTCAATGAGGGATGTCTTGCCTGCTCCGGGAGCGCTCATGAGATTGATAACATAAACACCTGAATCTTTAAATAACCTCCTGTTTTCAGCAGCGATTCTGTCATTCGCCTCTAAGATTTGTGCCACAACCTTAACTTTCACTAAAATACCTCCATCTCACAAATATTTAATTCCCGTCCTGTTTCAACACGGAATGATGATTTTCCACACATCGGACAAGACAACACATACGTCTCTTCTACAGTAAAACTTTTGTTGCAATTGCTGCAAAACCCACTGACAGGTACTTCATTTATAGTAAGGCAGGCTTTTTCTGCAATGGTACCAATTTTTACTGCTTCGAATGCAAAATGGAAGGCCTCGGGCATAACACCTGAAGCCTTCCCTATCTTAACCGTTATTGCCTCTATACCCTTATATCCTTCCCTCTCGCAATACTCTGCTGCAAATTCGAGTAAGCCGAGGGCAATCGATACCTCATGCATCCTGTCCTTTGGCTGGCTTCTCCTTTTCTTTTTCCTTTTCGTAAGCCTCTTTGCCTGCTTCAAAAGCTGTTGTTATTATTGACTTTTTCTCCTCATAAAGCTCCTTGCCCTTCTCCATGGATGTCGAAATTCTCCCTTTTACATCTTCGGCATAATCTTTTGCCTTATCCTTTACATCCTCTGCAAAATCTTTTATCCTTTTCCTTGTCTCACTCCCGGACTCTGGTGCTAAAAGGATCGCAAGACCTGCGCCTACAATGCCTCCGAGGAGAAACGAAAGGAATATACTACCCGCACTGTATCCGCCTTCTTCTCTCATTATTTACCTCCTCTCTTTAAAAAAAGATTATCGAATAAAACCAAGAAAGCTGTCTTTAAACCAACCTTTAATCCTGAAATATTTATTGCAATAGACGATGTTACATTTTCTATCAAATCATTTGCATGCTTTATATTCTGCCCCATTTCTCTTGCCGCACTTGAAAATGTCTTAATATCACCTGTTACTGTATTGATATCGTCAGATACTTTTCTGAGACTTTTTAACGTTTGCTGTAATTCTTCCAGTGTTGGTTTAATAGATTCCCCTGTTGACTTTAAAAACTCCTGCAAGGATCTGGCTGTCTTCTTCAATTCTACAAGCAGAGCAATGAAAAAGCCAACTGCCAAAAGAAATGCGAGGACTATTAATCCTATCCATATTTGATTCATCTTCCCTCCTCAAGCCATTATATCAAAAATTAGCAAGAAATGAGAAGCAGAAATGTTATTCTATGTACATGGATGACGAATTTTTTATGAAGCGCACTCTCAGGCTTGCAGCAAAAGGACACTTTACGACAAGCCCTAATCCCATGGTGGGTGCGGTAATTGTCAAGAACAGAAAAATAATATCGGAAGATTTTCATAGAAAACCCGGGGACCTTCACGCAGAAGCCCTTGCCATAGAAAAGGCCGGAAAAATTGCGAATGGTTCAACCCTTTATGTAAATCTTGAACCTTGCTGCCATTTAGAAAAAAGGACACCTCCCTGCACAAAGGCTATTATCAATGCTGGTATTAAAGAAGTAATTGTCGGGATGATTGACCCAAATCCAAGGGTTTCGGGTAAGGGAATTTTAGAGCTTAAAAAGGCAGGTATAAAAATCAAAACAGGTATTCTTGAGGAAAATGCAAAAAGACTTAATGAGACATATATAAAATACATAACTACAGGAAAACCATTTGTCACACTTAAAATTGCGATGACCCTCAACGGCAAAATTGCTACTCCTGAAGGGCAGTCAAGATGGATAACAGGTGAAAAGTCGAGAAAAATGGTTCACCGTTTAAGGAGCAGTGTTGATGCAATTCTAACAGCTATAGGGACAGTTAAAGCAGATGATCCTCAGTTTACTGCAAGGATAAAAGGTGGCAAAAATCCCAAGAGGATTATTATTGACCCCTGCCTTGAGATACCTTTACATGCAAAGGTTCTTCAGGTACCTCCTGAGACAATCATCGTAGCAAGAAAGTCAGTGGTCAGTAGTCAGAAGTCAGAAATTGAAGAAAAGAAAAAAATACTATCAGATAAAGGTATTAACATTATCGAGTGTGAGGGCGAAAAAGTTAACCTTGACTGGCTCATAAAGAAGCTCGGGAAAATAGAAACGACATCAATTCTCATAGAAGGAGGGTCTTCATTAAATGCCCATGCACTTGAAGATGGAATTGTTGATAAGATAATGTTCTTCATCGCGCCCAAGATTATCGGGGGAAGGGAATCATTTCCTGCCGTGGGTGGCATATCGTTTAAAAGGCTCGAAGAGGCTTACCGAATAAAAGACGTAAAAATAAAGAGAATTGGTGAAGATATCTTAATCGAAGGGTATCTTACATAAAATATCATAGACGTCGGGGTGATCTGACAGATTTTCAAATATATAGTCTGCACCTGCGTGCCGGAGTTCATTAAAAGAATACGAACCTGTCGCAACACCAATACATAGTGCCCCATATGGTTTTGCACAATAAACATCTCGTGGAGTATCCCCTATTACAATACAGCTCGCATAATCTATCCTTGTCCGGCATAACTCCTCGAATCTTTTCACCGCAATAGGTAAAAGCCTGTTCCTGTCTTCATCATCACTGCCAAAGGCACCCGCTGGAAAGTATTTGTTGAGATTGAACGGTTCAAGTTTTATCCTTGCACCTGGTTCAAGATTTCCTGTAAGTAAGCCGATGTGTGTATCTTTGATAAAGCTCAATCGTTCTAATAGTTCATAAATCCCTGGTTTTATATGTTTTCTGTCATTGTGTATCTCACTTTGGAGATACTTTAGGTATGTACTGATAAGGACTTCGAGATTACCAACGGTTGAGACTCCATGTTTTCCCAAACCTTCTTTCATTATTTGCGTATCTGTTTTACCTGCCATGCTTATACCATAAAATGCATTTTTGATTGAAAATAACTCCTGAAATGCAAGGTTAAGCGAGCGTGTTCCTGCTTCTCCTGAGTCTATGAGCGTGCCATCAATATCAAATAATATTAAATACATAGAACAATTTTAAACGAATTTATACCCTCGGTTTTGCAAGTATCTCAAGGACTCTCAAATCAAGAAATCTTTTTGACGCAGCAGATTTAATAACCATCACGGTATCAGCACCCCATGCTGTGCCTGCTACTGCAATGACTTCCTCTCCTTCAGGAATAAGACCCGCATCAACAGCCATCATCACAATCTCACAGCATACTTTCGCCCCTTCACCAAACCTTCTCAATGATTGAGCAATAATGAGAGTTGGGTAAACACCCCCAAATTTTGATGCAAGGGATGTCTCAATAGAATGGGTCAATATTGTCCCTGTAAACACATTGGCTCCATTTGCTTCTATCTTCTTTTTTACCTTTTCTGGCATCTCATGCGTGTTAGGTTCTTTAAAGCCTGCAGAATGAGTCACCACAATGAGGTTAATTTGAGACCCTCTTAATGCTTCTGAAAACATAAGTCCTGTATATCCACCCGTCGAAGCAACTACGACATACTTATAGCCACTCTCCCTGATTGCATTTTTAGTAACCTCAAGGCATGCCTCAGTATTCTCTTTTCCCGTTTTTTCAAAATACAAAACCTTTCTTTCCATGTTTTCAATTATATCCTAATCTCTGTCTTCTTCTCCACAACTTCTCAGCTTCAACCGCGAAGAAAACAATCGAAGACAGCCCTAACGCTATAAATAGTTCATCTAAAGTAAGAGGTTTCGTTTTAAATATTGGATTAAGAAAAGGCACATATATTGTTGCCATATGGACATTCTTAGTTACTGTTATTCCAGGCACTAGTGTAATGTTACATAAATAACTTGACATTAGAAAATTTGTTTTTTATAATATTATGCATGAACATAGCAGAACGTATCATGCTTACTCCAAAAGAAGAATCAATTATAAACCGTTGGTCACAAGGGAAAAGATTTCCATTGCGATTAATTCAACGAGCACAAATTATTCAATTGGCATCTCAAGGAATTTTTAATCACGATATAGCCAAGCGTTTGAATATTTCCCGTCCGACCGTCCAATTATGGAGAGAACGCTTTTTAGCTCTTCGTCTACTTGGTCTGGAGAAAGACGCCCCTCGTCCTGGACGTTTTCCAAAGATTCGTCACAAGAAAGTTACTGAAATAGTCAATGCCACTCTGCATACAACACCTCCGGATGCAACTCATTGGAGTACCCGCAGTATGGCCAAAGCACATGGAGTTAGCAATGCGACTGTCCAACGTATATGGAAAGAACATAATCTAAAACCTCATCTGGTCAAAACATTCAAACTCAGCCGAGACAAACGATTTCTGGAGAAACTTTACGATATTGTCGGTCTATATCTAAACCCACCGGAGAAAGCGATTGTCTTTTGTGTAGACGAAAAAAGTCAGATTCAAGCGTTAGAGCGAAC